>NZ_JBIEIS010000021.1:0-199917 GCF_043496855.1 Nonomuraea sp. JJY05 | reverse complement strand
CCTGCGCGGCGGCCGGGCTGCTGGAGGCCTGGCGGGCCGAGCCGGCGGCGACGTGGGCGTGGCGGATCGGGCTGGGCGCGCTCGCGGCGGCGCCGGCCGTGCTCGCGGCGCGGGCGGCGCGGGCCTGGTGGCGGGGCGGGCCGGGCCCGTGGCGGACCTCCCTGATCATGTGCGACCTGCCCGTGGGGGCCGAGCCGTCCGTCGCGCTGAACCTGGAGGTGCGCCAGACCTTCTCGTACGCCCGCGGCATCGTCCTTTCCTACGGCGACGCCCTCGGCCCCCGGGTCGCCGGCGCGGTGGCGACGGTCACCTCGTCCGGCGAGCTCCGGGTGATCACGGATCTGGAGGCGTGGGACGCCATCGAGGCCGACCCCAGGGTCGCGGTGTTCGCCGCGGACCCGCTGCAGCGGCGGTTCTGGGTGGAGGTACGCGGGATCGCCCTGCCCGACTCCGACGTCCTGCGCGTCACCCCCAAGCAGGTGCTCATGGGCGAATTCCCTGGGCGGCACCAGCGCCGCTAGCTAGAATGTTGTTCTATGCGTATCCTGCGCACGCCAGAAGAGCGCTTCGCCGACCTGCCCGGCTTCCCCTACGAGCCCCGCTACGCCGACGTCCCCGACGGCCTGCGGATGGCGTACGTCGAGGCGGGCCCCGCCGGCGGCGAGCCCGTCGTGCTCCTGCACGGCGAGCCGAGCTGGTCGTTCCTCTACCGGCACGTCATGCCCGAGCTGGCCGCGGCCGGGCTGCGCGCGATAGCGGTGGACCTCATCGGGTTCGGCCGCTCGGACAAGCCGGCCGACCAGGCCGAGCACACCTACGCCAGGCACGTCGAATGGACCCGCGCCCTGCTGTTCGACGCGCTCCGGTTGAGCCGTGTCACCGTCGTCGGCCAGGACTGGGGCGGCCTGATCGGGCTGCGGATCGCCGCCGAGCATCCCGAGCGCATCGCCAGGATCGTGGCGGCCAACACGGGCTTGCCCTCGGGTGACATTCCCATGCCCGAGGTGTGGCACCAGTTCAGGAACGCCGTGCTCAAGGCGCCGGTGCTGGACATCGCCCGGCTCGTCCAGGCCGGCTGCAGGACGGAGCTGTCCGAGGCGATCCGGGCGGCCTACGACGCGCCGTTCCCCGACGAGTCGTACAAGGCGGGCCCTCGCGTCATGCCGAGCCTCGTCCCGATCACGCCCGACGACCCGGCCGCTCCCGCCAACCGCGCTGCCTGGCAGGTTCTCACGACACTCGAACGTCCTTTCCTGGTGGCCTTCTCCGACGGAGATCCGATCACCGGGGGCATGGCGCCCATTCTGCTCAAGTCGATCTCGGGCACGTCCGGCCTGCGGCATCCCGTCATCAAGGGAGCCGGGCACTTCCTGCAAGAGGACGCGGGGGCCGAACTCGGGCGACAGATCGCCGCTTTCGTGACCTCCACCTAGCGTGTCAGGAGCGCCCAATCGTCGGCCCGGTGCGGTATAACCGGGGGCGGACCGGGGAGGCGTGATGCAGGAGTCCGGCAGGGCCCAGGCCGCGGGGCGGGTCGCGGCGCGGGATCTGTTCGAGAAGGTTCGGCTGCGTTATTACCAGATTCCCCCGGCCGTGCGCCGGGTCCTCTACGTGGTGGTGCTGGTCGCCGTCATGGGCCTGGGCGCGGCACTCGGGTGGAATCTGCTCAACACCTTCCCCCTCGTCCTGCTGGGGCTCGCGTTCGTCGCGCTGACCATGCGCTTCCCCCGCGCCGCCGCCACCGTGCTGGTGGTCGCGGGCTGGGTGGTGCTGACGCTGCCCGTCTTCTCCGGACTGTTCCCCCCGGGCTCCGGCGCGGTGCACCTGATGGTCGCGCTGGCCCTGCCCGCCGCCGCGGGCGCCCACCTCATCCGCTGGGTGGCGCCGTGGGTGACCACGCTGCTGGCGCTCGCCCCCGCCGGCGTGCTCGCCGTGCCGCTCTCGTTCGTCTCCGCGAACGTGGCGGTCTGGGTGGCGTACGCGGTGGCCGCCGCGGTGCTGGTCTACCGGTTCGTGCTGGCCCGCAAGGTCAGGGCGGAGAGCGCCGCGGCCGAGGAGCAGCAGGTGCGCGTCAGGGCGCGCGAGGGCAGGCCCGAGTCCCCGCAGGACAAGCAGGGCGGGCTCCCGCAGATCTCCGTCGAGGAGGCGCTCAGCGAGCTGGAGAGCATGGTGGGCCTGGCCCCCGTCAAGGAGCAGGTGCGCTCGATCGCCGCCTCCATCGAGGCGTCCCGGCTGCGCGCCGAGGCCGGCTACACCACCGACCGGCCCACCAGGCACTTCGTCTTCCTCGGCCCGCCCGGCACCGGCAAGACCAGCGTCGCCCGCGCCCTCGCCAAGATCTTCTACGCGTTCGGCCTGCTGGAGACCCCCTATGTGGTCGAGGCGCAGCGGGCCGACCTGGTGGGCGAGTTCCTGGGCGCGACCGCGATCAAGACCAACGAGCTGGTCGACCGGGCCCTGGGCGGCGTGCTGTTCATCGACGAGGCGTACGGGCTGGTCAACTCCTCCGACGGGCAGCCCGACAGGTTCGGCGCCGAGGCCGTGCAGACGCTGCTCAAGCGCGCCGAGGACGACCGCGAGCGGCTGATCATCATCCTGGCCGGCTACGAGCAGGAGATGGGCGCGTTCCTGTCCAGCAATCCCGGGCTGGCCAGCCGGTTCGCCACCCGGGTGCGCTTCCCCGGCTACTCCCCCACCGAGCTGGTCGAGGTCACCGAGCTGCTCCAGCGCCGCCGGGGCGACACGATGGACGCCGAGACCAGGCGGGTGCTGCTCGGCCTGTTCGAGGACGTGCACCGGCGCGGCCTGGTCGACGAGCTGGGCAACGCCCGGTTCGCGCGCAGCCTGGTCGAGGCCGCCGCGCAGGCCCGTGACGTACGCGTGGTGGGCGCGGGCGGCACCCCGACCACCGAGGACCTGGTGACCACCACCAAGCCCGACGTGACCAAGGCGTTCGACGAGCTGACCGCGCGCTTCCGCGGCTACGTCGCCACGCCCACGCTGGAGGAGGCGCTGGCCGACCTCGACAGGATGGCCGGCCTCGCGCCGGTCAAGCGGCAGGTCCACGCCATCGCGGCCCAGCTCCAGGTGGCGCGCATGCGGCAGGAGCGCGGGCTGCCCACCCCGCCGCAGATGCGGCACTTCGTGTTCGTCGGCCCGCCCGGCACCGGCAAGACCACGGTCGCCAGGGTCATCGGCCGCATCTTCGCCGCGCTCGGCCTGCTGGCCAGGCCCGACGTGGTCGAGGCGCACCGCGCCGACCTGGTCGGCCAGCACCTCGGCGCCACCGCGATCAAGACCAACGAGCTGGTCGACCGGGCCCTGGGCGGCGTGCTCTTCATCGACGAGGCCTACAGCCTGGTCAACCCCGGCTACCAGGGCGGCGACGCGTTCGGCGCCGAGGCCGTGCAGACGCTGCTCAAGCGGGCCGAGGACGACCGCGACCGGCTCGTCATCGTGCTGGCCGGCTACGAGCGCGAGATGGACGCGTTCCTGGCCACCAACCCCGGCCTGGCCAGCCGGTTCAACCAGCGCGTGGCCTTCCCCAGCTACTCGCCGCAGGAGCTGTCGGAGATCGCGGTGCTGCTGGCGGAGAAGGCCGGCGACACCTTCGACGAGGAGGCGTCGCGCGACCTCGACGACGTGTTCGCCTGGGTGTGCGAGGAGCGGCTGATCGACGGGCTCGGCAACGGCCGCTTCGCCAGGTCGCTGTTCGAGCGCGCCGCCATGCGCCGCGACGTGCGGCTGGCCGCCCACGCCTCGCGCGGCGGATCCGCCAGCTCGGCCGACCTGACGACGATCACGAGCGAGGACGTCCGCACCGCCGTGGACGAGCTCTCCGGACGTTGACCATCTTCGATCGACCCTTCTTCGGCGGTTCCCTGCGCGCGACCCGTCACATGGTGTAGCAATATAACTACGTGCGGTGCGCGTCGGAGGGGGAGCGCGATGGCGGGGTTTCTGGCCCGCAGGCTGCTCAACTACGCCGTGCTGGTCGTAGTGGCCGCCAGTCTCGCCTACCTTCTGGCTGCCACGGCTCTCAATCCTCGCTCCAACTACGCGGACCGCACGCCAAAACCTCCGCCTGCCGTCGTGGACGCGCAGCTCACGGCGCTCAACCTCAACGACAAGACGCCGCTGCTGGAGCGTTATGCCACGTGGGCGGGCGGGGTGCTGCGCGGCGACTTCGGCAAGTCCGTCGGGGGCGCTCCGGTCAACGAGGATCTCAAGCGGCGCATGGGCGTGACGTTCCGGCTGGTCGTGCTGGGGATGATGTTCGGGAGCCTGCTCGGGGTGCTGGTGGGCGCCTTCGCGGCGGTCCGGCAGTACGGCTGGTTCGACCGGATATCGACCGCCCTGTCCTTCGTGGTGCTGGCCGTGCCGGTGGTCGTGCTGGCCAACATGCTGATCCTGGCCGCCGCCTGGGCCAACGAGAACGTGTTCGGCCGCTCGGTGTTCCTGGTCAGCGGGGAGTACACCGACGGGCTGGAGGCCGGGGTCTGGGGGCACGTGGTCGACCGGCTGCAGCACCTGATCCTGCCGACGATCTCGCTGTCGGTGGGGCTCATCGCGGTCTTCAGCCGCTACCAGCGCAACATGATGCTCGACGTCCAGGGCGCCGACTTCGTCCGCACCGCCCTGGCCAAGGGGCTGAGCAGGCGCCAGGCGCTGGTCAAGCACGCGCTGCGGACCGCGCTCATCCCGGTCGTGACCTATTTCGCCTTCACGTTCGGGGCGCTGCTGACGGGGGCGACGTTCACCGAGAAGATCTTCGGCTGGCACGGGCTGGGCGAGCAGCTGATCAACTCCATCTTCAGCAACGACGTCAACACCGTCGCGGCCATCTCCCTCCTCGCCGCCGTCGCCGTACTGTGCGCCGCGCTGGCCTCCGACCTGCTGCACGCGGCGCTCGACCCGAGGGTGCGGGCGTGATGACGCTTTCCGACGAGGAGCTCGCCGAAGAGCTGACCGACGGCACGGCGGCCACGGCGCCGTCCAGGCTGCGGGTGGTGGCCGGGCGGTTCTTCCGCTCCCCGCAGGGGCGGCTCGGGTTCGCGGTGCTGGCCGCGATGTTCCTGCTGGCCTTCGCCGGGCCGCTCTTCTCCCGGTGGACCTACACCGACAAGGACTTCACCGCGTTCATGCAGCCGCCTTCGGCCACCCACTGGTTCGGAACGCTCCAAACGGGGGCCGACGTCTATGCGGTCACGCTGCGCGGCATGCAGAAGTCGCTGGTCGTGGGGCTGCTCGCGGCCCTGATCTCCACGGCGCTGTCGGCCGTGGTGGGCGCCTTCGGGGGCTACTTCCTGGGGTGGACGGACCGGACGCTGAGCTGGGTGACCGACCTGCTGCTCGTGCTGCCCGGCTTCCTGATCCTGGCGATCATGTCGCCGCTGTTCGAGGCCGGGCAGTGGCCGCTGTTCGTGGTCATGCTGGCGTTGTTCCTGTGGATGGTCACCTCGAAGATCGTCAGGGGGATGACGATCTCGCTGAAGGAGCGCGAGTTCATCCAGGCGGCCCGCTACATGGGCGTGTCCCCCGTACGGATCATCTTCCGCCACGTGATCCCCAACCTGTCGTCGCTGCTGATCGTGGACGCCACGCTCAACGTCAGCAGCGCGATCCTCACCGAGACCTCGCTGTCGTACTTCGGGTTCGGCATCCAGCCGCCCGACGTGTCGTTCGGGACGCTCATCGCCGACGGGTCCAGGACGGCGGTCTACGCGCCGTGGACGTTCTGGTTCGTGGCGGGGCTGCTGGTGGTCACCGTGCTCGCGGTCAACCTCATCGGCGACGCGCTGCGTGACGCGTTCGACCCCTCGGCCTCGCGGAGGAAGCGGCGATGAGCCCGGTGCTCGAGGTCACCGACCTCAACGTGTCGTTCGGCGGCGTGCCGGCCGTGCGCGGGGTGAGCTACCACGTGGAGCCCGGCGAGGTCCTGGGCATCGTCGGCGAGTCAGGGTCGGGTAAATCGGTCACCTCGGCGGCCGTCATGGGGCTGCTGCCGCCGGGGGCACGCGTCACCGGGTCGGTGCGGCTGCACGGCAAGGAGCTGATCGGGGCGCCCGAGCGGGAGCTGACGTCCTTCCGCGGCAAGGCCATCTCCATGGTGTTCCAGGACCCGCTCTCCGCGCTCACCCCCGTCTACCGCGTCGGCGACCAGATCGCCGAGGCGGTGCGCGTGCACCAGCGGGTGAGTAAGGAGACGGCCCTGGTCAAGGCCATCGAGCTGCTGGAGCTCGTGGGCATCCCGCGGCCGGCCGAGCGGGCGCTGGCCTTCCCGCACGAGTTCTCCGGCGGCATGCGGCAGCGCGTGGTGATCGCGATGGCCATCGCCAACGACCCCGACGTGATCATCTGCGACGAGCCGACCACCGCGCTCGACGTCACCATCCAGGCACAGGTGCTGGAGGTGCTGAAGAAGGCGCAGCGGAAGACCGGGGCCGCGATCATCATGATCACGCATGATCTGGGCGTCGTGGCCGGGTTCGCCGACCGGGTGCTGGTCATGTACGCCGGGCGTCCCGTCGAGGTCGGCGACGTGGACGACATCTACTACGGGATGCGGATGCCGTACACGGTGGGGCTGCTCGGCTCGATCCCGCGCGTGGACCGGGGCGCGCGGCAGCCGCTGGCGCCCATCGAGGGCAGCCCGCCCTCCCCCGAGGCGCTGCCGCCGGGGTGCCCGTTCGCGCCGCGCTGCCCGATGAAGATCGACGCCTGCGACGAGGGCGAGCCGCCGCTGTTCGACGTGGGGGCGGGGCACCGGGCGGCCTGCATCCGCTGGCAGGAGGTACGCCCCCGCGAGCCCGTCCTCGTCCCCCTGGAGCCGGGGCGGCGCGAGCGCGGCGAGCGCACGGTGCTCGAGGTGCACGGCCTGGTCAAGGAATATCCGCTGCTCAAGGGTGCGATCTTCAAGCGCAGGGTGGGCACGGTGCACGCGGTGGCCGGGGTCGGCTTCGACATCCGGCAGGGCGAGACGCTCGGGCTGGTCGGCGAGTCCGGCAGCGGCAAGACGACCACGCTGACGCAGATCCTGGAGCTGGCCGCGCCCCAGAGCGGGCGCATCGTCGTGCTCGGACGCGACACCGCGCGGCTGAGCGGCCCCGAGCGCAAGGCGATCCGGCGCGACATGCAGGTCGTCTTCCAGGATCCGCTGGCCTCGCTCGACCCGCGCATGACGGTGCACGACATCCTGGCCGAGCCGCTGCGTACGCACGGGCGGCGGCACCCCGGCCGGCGCGTCGCCGAACTGCTCGCCCTGGTCGGGCTGGACACCTCCCACGCGGCCCGCTACCCGCAGGACTTCTCGGGCGGCCAGCGGCAGCGCATCGGCATCGCCAGGGCGCTGGCCCTGGAGCCCCGGCTGCTGGTGCTGGACGAGCCGGTCTCCGCGCTGGACGTGTCGATCCAGGCCGGGGTGATCAACCTGCTCGGCTCGCTCAAGGCCAGGCTGGGGCTGTCCTACCTGTTCGTGGCGCACGACCTGGCCGTCGTGCGGCACATCGCCGACCGGGTGGCGGTGATGTATCTCGGCAGGATCGCCGAGATCGGCCAGGTGGACGCCGTGTTCGACGCCCCGGCGCACCCGTACACGCAGGCCCTGCTGTCGGCGATCCCGCTGCCCGACCCGGTACGCGAGCGCGCCCGGGAGCGGATCCTGCTCGAAGGCGACCTGCCCAGCCCGGCCAACCCTCCGACGGGCTGCCGATTCCGCACCAGGTGCCCGAAGTTCCGCGGCGAGCTCACCGACGAGCAACGCAGGCTCTGCGTGAACGTCGAGCCCGAGGTGCGTCCGCTGGGCGAGGACCAGGGGGCGGCCTGCCATTACGCCGAGAGGCGCGAAGTCGTATAGACCTCGCTCATACCAGGAGGAATTCGCTCGATGAAAGCATCACGTCTTGTCGTGGCCGCCGTTGTCACGGGCTCGCTGTGCCTGGCGGGCTGCGGTCAGGTCAACGGGAGCGGGCCGGGCCGGGAGAGCGGCGGTGACGAGCGTACGATCAAGGCCTACGACATCAACCCGCAGCCGCGCGACAAGGTCAAGGACGGCGGGACGCTGCGGTGGGGCATCAACGAGTTCCCCGCCCAGTGGAACCGTAACCACGTCGACGGCAACCTGGCCATGGCCGCCGTGGTCAGCAACGCGCTGCTGCCCGCGCCGTTCCACTCCGACGAGAAGGCGGAGATCTCGGTCGACCGCAACTACGTGCTCGACGCCGAGGTGACCGACCAGCGGCCCAAACAGGTGGTCACGTACAAGCTGAACCCGAAGGCGAAGTGGTCGGACGGGAAGCCGATCACCTGGGCCGACTACGAGGCCCAGTGGCACGCGCTGAACGGGCGCAACCCCGCCTTCCACATCGCCTCGTCCACCGGCTACCAGGACATCGAGAAGGTGGCGCGGGGCAAGGACGACTTCGAGGTGGTGGTGACGTTCGACAAGCCGTTCGGGGACTGGCAGGCGCTGTTCGGGCCGCTGCTGCCCGCCGCCACGAACCGGACGCCCGAGTCCTTCGACAACTCCTGGCTGAACAAGATCCCGGTGACGGCCGGGCCGTTCAAGTTCGGGGGGTTCGACCAGACGGCCAAGACGATCACGATCGTGCGGGACGACTCGTGGTGGGGGAACCGGGCGAAGCTCGACAGGATCATCTATCGGTCGTCGGAGCAGGACTCGCTGATCTCGGCGTTCAGCAACGGGGAGCTCGACCTCATCGACGTGGGGCCCTCGGCGCCCGACTACGCGCGGGCGAAGGGCACTCCGGGGGCGCAGGTGCGGCAGGCGGCAGGCCCCGATTTCCGGCATTTCACTTTTAACGGGTCCAGCGAGCTGCTCAAGGATCGCAACGTCCGGCAGGCCGTCCAGCTGGGCATCAGCCGCCAGGCCATCGCACAGTCGGACCTGCAGGGCCTGGACTGGCCGATCGCCCTGCTGAACAACCACTTCTTCATGAACACCCAGGAGGGTTACCAGGACAACGCCGGCAAGCTCGGGGCGTACAACCCCGGTCAGGCGCGGCAGCTCCTGGACGCGGCCGGGTGGAAGCTGAGCGGCTCGTTCAGGCAGAAGAACGGCAAGGTGCTCGACCTGCGGTTCGTGGTGCCGTCGGGGGTTCAGATCAGCAAGGCGGAGGGGGAGCTGACGCAGACCATGCTCGCCCAGATCGGCGTGAAGCTCACCATTCAGGCCGTGCCCAGCGATGACTTCTTCACCAAGTACGTCATCCCCGGCAACTTCGACATCACGCCCTTCGCCTACATCGGGACACCTTTCCCGGTTTCCAGCAGTTTCGGGATTTATGCCAATTCCGCCGATGGTAAGACCTGGAACGCCAACTTCGGCCGTACCGGCTCGCCCGCCATCGACCAGGCCATGAACCGCGCCGCCCAGAGCCTCGACCCGGTGCGGGCGCGCGCGGCGGCCAACGAGGCGGATGCGCTGATCTGGCAGGAGGTCAACGTACTGCCGCTCTACCAGCGCCCGCAGAACGTCGCCGCCCGCCAGACGCTGGCCAACGTGGGGGCACGCGGCTTCTACGACCTGCGCTACGAGGACATCGGCTTCACCGGTTGACCTCGGGGGCCGGTCTCTCTCGGGGGGTCGGAAGTGTCGGCGGCCGGGTGTAGAAGTGGACGCGTGACTACCAAGCTCACCTGGCCACAGATCCTGGCCTGGCGTCTGCGCAGACAGTTCGTGAGCGAGCCGGAGGCGCCCGATCCCGTGGCGGTCGCCCGGCGGCTGTGCGGCGTCCAGTCGCAGGTCGCCTCGTCGGCCCAGCTCGCGGTGGCGGTCCGGAGCGGCAGGCCCGACCCGGGCGGGATCGACCAGGCCCTGTGGAGCGACCGCACGCTGGCCAAGACGTGGATCATGCGCGGCACCCTCCACCTCGTCCCCTCCGACGAGCTGGCCGGCTACTGCGCGGCCCTGGGCACGTTGCGCTTCTGGGAGAAGGGGTCGTGGCAGCGCGGCCATGGTGTCACCGCCGACGAGATCGCAGCGATCATCGACGCGGTCCCCCGCGCCCTGCGCGACGGTACGCAGGGCGCGCGCTCCTTGGCCCTGACCAGGGAAGAGCTCGTCGATGCCGTGGTGGCCGTGACCGGGGACGCCCACCTGCGGGAGGCGCTCACGTCCGGCTGGGGTGCCCTGCTCAAGCCGCTGAGCCGCCTGGGCGAGCTCTGCTACGGGCCGCCCCGGGACGGCAGGGTCACCTTCACCTCCCCGCGCACCTGGCTCCCCGGATGGCCCGCCGCGCTGCCGCCGTACGAGGAGGCCGGGGTACGGGTGGCGCGCGCGTTCCTGGGCGCGCACGGGCCGGCGACGCCGGAGATGTTCGACATGTGGCTGTTCGGCGGGGTGGCGAAGAAGACGGTGCTGAAGGAGTGGTTCCGCGACCTGGCGCCCGAGCTGACCGAGGTGGAGACCGACGACGGCCAGAGGCTGCTGGCCTTGACCGAGCACCTCGACGACCTCGCCGCCACCCGCCCGTCGACCGAGGTGCACCTGTTGCCGGGCTTCGATCAATACATCCTCGGCGCCCCACGCGGCCTCGCCCCGCTGATCCCGCCGCCCCTCAAGCCCAAGGTGAGCCGCCAGGCGGGGTGGATCTCCCCCGTGGTCGTCCACGAGGGGCGGGTCGCGGGGGTCTGGGAGGCCAAGAACGGCCACATCACCGTCGACCTCGCCGCCCCGGTCCCTCCGGGTCCTCTCGAGGAGGCCATCACCCGCATCCGCCCCCTGCTCCCCTGACCCCGCTCTCCGCCTGGTTGGGGATGCCGTCGGGACGCCCGTCTCACCCCGCCCGTGCCGAGGACACCTCACCACCGCATACGCCGTCGCGCGGTGAGGAGCGAGGTGGCCCCGGCCCTGGGTGCTATCCCCTGTGAGCAACCCGCTCATCGCGAGGCGTCACCCCGAGGGCGAGCCGCCGCCTCTCGGAGCCGCCGCCCCGAGGCGAGCCGCCCAGTCGCCCTACCCTGAGGCGAGCAACCGAAGGCGAAGCTCCCCCCGGGGACGTCAGCCCTACCCGGAGCGGCCCAGCCGCGAGCCGGGTGGCGGGTGGGTCACGAGGTGGTGGCCATGATGCGGTCGACGAGGCCCTTGGAGCCTTCCTCGCGCGCACAATGCGCGCAGCAGTACCAGTGCTCGCCCGACTGCACCCCGTGCCCGATGACCTTGGTGCCACAGTGCTCGCAGATGGGCGCCATCGCCTCGATCGCACATTGGAAGCAGTCGAAGGTGTGCACCGCTCCCTGCGCATGCACCTCGAACGCCATGTCGTAGTCGTTTCCGCAGGTCTCGCAGACAGCCATGATGATCCCCCTTATAGTCCATCCGCCGGGGGGATACCCGGTTCCATGGCCTCTCTTCCTCAAAGAACCACCAATTTCCCCAAACGTCCCTAGAAATCGGTCAGGATCGGGCGAAGCGGGCCACCAGCGGCAGGCCCAGGAGGCCGAGGAGCGCCAGGGCGGACGGCAATCCGAGCCATCCGCTCAGAGCCGCGACGAGCAGCGGGCTGATCACGAACCCCGTGTACGAGATCGTCGACACCCCCCACACCAGCGTTCCGCTCGGGTCGTCGGCGGCGGCCCGGCTGAGGAGCGCGGGCACCAGCGGGCCCAGCGCCAGCCCGGTCACCGCGAAGCCCGCCATGGAGGCGAGCACGGTGCCGCCCAGTCCCGCCAGGGCGATGCCCGCGCCGCCACCCACCCCCGCCACCAGGTACAACGCCCGCAGCGGCACGTGAGGCAGCGCCTGCACGACGAGACGACCGACCGTCAGCGCCGCCATGTAGACGGAGGGCGCGGCGCTCGACACCAGGGGCGTGGCCCCCCGGTGCTCCTCCAACAGCAGCACCGACCACTGCTCGACCGAGTTCTCGACGACCAGGACGCAGGCCGCCAGCGTGCCCAGCACGATCGCCGCGCCCCACAGCCCGCGCTTGTCCGGGCCGTCGGACGGGGCGGCCTCTTCCGCGCCCACGGGCAGCGCCAGCACCGTCAAGGAGGTGGCGATCACGATCACGGCGATGATCACAAGGACGGTGCCGACGCTCAGGCCCAGGGATCGGGCCAGGCCGGTGGCGGGGGACGCCGCGATGACCGCGACCGGGAAGGCCGCGTGGACGGGCTGGAAGAGGCGGCGGCCGGTCTCGCGCTCGGCGCGCCCCGTGGCCAGGTTCAGCGCGATGTCGAGCGCCCCGCTGGTCGCTCCCACGAGCAGCAGCGACAGCGCGAGCTGCCAGGGCGTCGCCACCAGCCCGATCCCGGCCACGCTGAGCCCGAACAGCGCCGTCGTCACCAGCAGGGCGGTCCGCTCGCGACCCCGTGCCAGCCGCCCGGCCAGCGCCATCGCCGGCAGGGCCCCCACAGGTACGGCGCTCAGCGCCAGCCCCAGGTCCCCCGCCGAGATGCCCAGCTCCAGCTTGACGGCAGGCAGGAGGGCCGACCAGGAGCCCCAGAACACAGCCCAGGCCGCACACACCGCGATAAGCGGCATTTACCACAACCCCTTGAAATTTCGGTCAAGGCACAGTAAAGATCAACGTTGTCCTTATTACCCTCTGCCGAAGGGAAGCACGTGCTCACCCGAACGGTCATCGCGACGGCCTTGGTCGCGGCCGGGATCGCCGCCACCCCCTCCGCCGCGTACGCGGCCACGGCCCGCTACACCCCCGAGCGCATCTGCGGCCCCGGCTTCCACCGTGTCGACGACGGCCATCGGGCGATGAAGACCCGCGAGGGCGCGGTGCTCGGACATGTGTACCTGATGTACAACAAGCGCAGCGGCAAGAACTGCGTGACCGCCATCAAGAGCGCCTACACCGGCGTCCGCACGGTCACCGGCGCCTACCTTGAGGTCAAGGGCGGCGGCAGGGCGGAAGACGTGCAGAAGTACCGCTTCTACGCCGAGACCGGCCGCATCGACGGCAAGTGGAAGTGCGTGAGGTACGCCGGCTGGACCCGCGACCCCGACAACCGCATCGAGGCCTGGGGCGGCCGCAAGACCTGGGGCAACTGCAAGGGCTGAGCTCCCCGATCACGGAGGGCGGGCGTCGCGCCCGCCCTCCGTCCGTCAGGGGCAGACGTTCCGGTACGGCACCCCGCCCAGGTGCCGGGCCCACTCATCGGCCGACAGCGAGCGCCCGGCCCGCGCGCACACCTCCTGCGCGACCCGCTCGCTCCGCACGGGAATGGCATGCATGTGTCCCGGCGTACAACGTCTACCCGTCCGCGCTGAACGCCAGCGACACCGCGTCCTCCCACAGCCGGTAGGACCCGCCGAGCCGCCGCCTGGCCTCGACGTCCCAGAGCTGGAGCGCGCCTTTCTCCGTGACGGAGGCCTGGGTCCTGCCGTCGGGTGAGAAGGCCAGCAGAAGGAGGTCGCCGGCGGCCCGGGGCAGGGCGGGGCTCAGCCGGGTCGGCCCGTCCACCGACCACAGCCCGATCCGCCCGGTGGCCGCCTCGTTCCGCTGCGGCTGAACTCGATCGCGTTCGCGGGCCCGAACCCGGCCCCCACGGGCTTGCCGGTGCGCAGGTCCACGAACCTGCCGCCGACCATCGACGCGTACGCCGTGCCGGCCGGCAGCACCGGCCCGCCCCGGTAGCCGGTGTCGGCCGAGCTCAGCAGGCGCCCGTCGGCGGCGTTCACGCCCGCGGGGTTCTGGGAGAACACGACGTTCGTCACCAGCCGCCCGTCCGAGGAGAAGTGCACGTCGGTGAAGGCGCCGGCCGGCCCGGACACCTGCGTCGACCAGAGCTTCGCGAGGGTCCGCACGTCCCAGAGCGCGATCGTGCCGTTGACGTCCGAGACGGCCAGCCCCGTTCCGTGGAACTCCTCGAGCTCCGCGTCGTCATCGCCGACGGGAAGGCTGCCGGTCTCCTTGCCCGCGCCCACGTCCCAGATCCGGAGCAGGTCGGTGGCCGGCACGCGAGCCGTGCAGAGCGACGACACCCGCCCGAGCCCAGCCGCCCCCCAGCCAGTAATCCCCGATGCGCTGGGGATCCCCCGCTCCAGCGCCTCCATGGCGGGTTAGATGGCACTTTCTTCGCGGAAGTTGTCACAACTGGACGGCCTGCCCCGTCCTCCTACAAACGAACTGAGGAGGAACACATGACCCAGCGGATCAACGTCGCCCAGCAGGTTCCGCAGGCGTACCACCACTTCCTGGCGGTGGAGAAGCTGCTGCACGAGAGCGAGCTGCCGACCACCACCCTCGGGTTGATCAAGCTGCGCGCCAGCCAGATCAACGGCTGCGGCTACTGCGTGGACATGCACAGCCGCGATCTGAAGAAGTCCGGTGAGAGCGACGAGCGCCTCTGGTCGGTGGCCGCCTGGCGGGAGGCGACCGTCTACACGCCGGCCGAGCGGGCCGCGCTCGCGCTGACGGAGGAGGCGACCAGGCTGGCCGATCGTGCGGGGGTGCCGGACGAGGTCTGGGAGGAGGCCGCTCGGCACTACAGCGAGAAGCAGCTGGGACTGCTCATCGTGGCGCTGGCCATGATCAACGCCTGGAACCGCATCGGTGTCACGGCCCGGCTCACGCCCGGGGCATGACATTCGTAGAAATGCATTGAGAGAGCCGGTGGTGGCCCGTTAGGTTGGCGCGCATGGCGGGTGCCCGTCATGCCGCTGCCGAGCGGCGCGGACAGGCGGGGACGCGCTTCCGAAGGGGGAGGCCATGAAACGCGTCAAAGTCACGAAGACGACGACCAAGCGGATCCCGAAGCCGGCCGTGGAGCTGGACCTGCGGACCCCGTCGGGCCGCACGCTCCCCTACTGACGTGCTCTCTTTACGCGGGATTTATCAATCCTTCTGTAGATAACTAGATAACAAAGTCATCACGGGGGGCTTAGATGAAGAGGCTTGTGGTGGTGCCGCCACAGATCGCCAGGCACAAGGTCCGCGAGATGCGTTCGGCCGACCGCCGCAAGCAGCCCGCCGATCCCAAGGTGATCGACCTGCGGGCCTACACCGGCCGCAACGTCATCCGTTTCCCGGGCGGTCCCACCCCCGCCGCCTGAGAACGCCTGACGAACACCTGACGAGCGTCTGAGGAACGCCTGAGGACGACGCCGCCCGGCCCCAGGCCGAGCGGCGGGCTCGGAGGTCAGCGGTAGAGGCGCTCGGTGTAGGTCTCGCCGTAGTAGTTTTCGAGCTGTTCGAGGCTCTCCTCCACTTTCTGCACGTCCTTGACCAGCCTCGCGTGCGAGGGCAGGACCTCGGGCTCCCAGCTGTCCGGCTTCCACAGCGAGGAGCGCAGGAACGCCTTGGCGCAGTGGAAGAAGATCTGCTCGATCTCCACCACGAGCGCGAGGTGCGGGCGGTGGCCCTTCACGATCATCTCGTCGAAGAACGGGGCGTCGCGGAGGAGCCTGGCCCGGCCGTTGATGCGCAGGGTCTCGTGGCGGCCGGGGATCAGGAAGATGAGCCCGACGTGCGGGTTCGTGAGGACGTTGAGGAATCCGTCGGCTCTGCGGTTGCCCGGGCGGTCCGGGATGGCGATCGTGGTGTCGTCGATGACGTGGACGAATCCGGCCGGGTCGCCCTTGGGCGAGACGTCGCAGGCGCCCGCGTCGTCCGACGTGGCGATCAGGCAGAACGGGGAGGCCGCCAGCCACTCCCGGTCACGCTCGTGCAGCCGGACGCGGTCCTTGGTCGCCGCCCTCGGCATGACCTCGCCGAGCAATTCGCGTAGTTCGGCCTCGGACCCGATCTCCACCCAGCTCATCTGCTCTCCCTTCGGGGGTTCACCCCATTTTGACAGGGAGCGCGCGGGTCACCAGCGGCGGGCGTGGGCCATCAGGCCCAGGTGCGCGTCGCGTTCCACGGCGAAGCGGACCGGGTCCATGCCCTGGCGCTCGGCCCGCAGGTGCAGCATGGTCAGCTCGGTCGCCGCCTGCTGGTAGTCGCTCATGGCCCGGCCGAGCCCGGCGCCCCTGGCCCACTTGCGGGCGGCCTTGCGGCCGGACAGCGTGCTGAGCATTTTGACGTCGGCCTCCGTGATCAGCCCGGTCTGCTGGTAACCGGGCAGGTAGACGCCCATCCTGGTGACGAGCTGGCGGCGTTCGACGACGGTCACGGCGATCAGCAGGATGAGCGCCGCCATGATCACGAGGTACGCGGCGGCGACCCAGGCCAGGGAGCCCGTGGTGGCGGAGCCGTTCCAGAGGCCGTGCAGGAAGACCGCGCCCAGGTAGCCGAGCGGGATCGCGGCGAACCTGGCGGCGGTGCGCCTGGTCAGGGCGTAGGCGACGCCGAGGCCGATCATGGAGGTGTAGACGGGGTGGCCGAGCGGGTCGATGAGACCCCTGATGACGAACAGTTGCAGCGCCCCGCCGGCCCCGTCCTCGTTGTACGCGAGCAGGTAGTAGCCGACGTTCTCCACGGCCGCGAAGCCCAGGCCGGCCATGGAGGCGTACACGATGCCGTCGGTCAGCCCGTCGATCTCCTGCCGCCTGCGCAGGAGCAGCAGCAGCGCGGAGCCCTTGAGCGCCTCCTCGATCACGGGGGCCAGCAGGACGGTGCCCACGTCGTCGACGACCGCCTCGCCGAACCCGGCCCTGGTGAACAGCGCCTCCCCCGCGTACGACAGCGCGAGGCCCAGCACGATCGCCACCCCCGCGCCCCACGCGAACGCGAACGCCAGGTTCAGCTTCGGCTCGGGCTCCAGCCTGTCGAGCGAGAGCACGGCGGCCAGCAGCACGGGCAGCGGCGCCACGCCCAGCAGCGCGGACAGCCCGAACCCCAAGGGCCCGCCCGACAGCAGCATGAAGGCCAGCACGATCAATGCCAGGGCGCTGGACACGACCAGGCCGATCAAGAGTGCCTTGCTGGGACGCTGGACTGGCATGGGGGTGCCTCTCTTTCGCTGGTCCGACCACTATGCGTGACCCGCATCTACAGATGCTTAACGGTCGCTTGATTCCCGGTAGTACGGATCCGCCACGACGGCCTCGCCGTCGGCGTAGGTGTACACCTCCCGGCCGGAGACGTACACCCGCAGCGCCCGGCTCATGACGTCCAGCGGGTCCCCCGACCAGATCACGACGTCGGCGTCGAGCCCGGGGCGGAGCGCGCCCACCCGGTCGTCGATCCCCATGATCCGGGCCGGGTTCAGCGTGATCGAGCGCAGCGCCTCGGCCGGGTCCAGGCCCTCCTTGACCGCCAGCGTGGCCTGGTGGACGAGGAAGTGGATCGGCACGACGGGATGGTCGGTGGTGATGGCCAGCCGCACGCCCGCCCGCGCCAAAATGCCCGGGTTGCGCAGCGAGCGCCGGCGCAGCTCGACCTTCGACCGGCTGGTGAAGAGCGGGCCGATGATGACGGGGACGTCCCTGGCGGCCAGGGTGTCGGCCAGCAGGTGGCCCTCGGTGCCGTGGTTGACGATCAGGCGGTAGCCGAACTCGTCCGCCAGCCTGAGCGCGGTGGAGATGTCGTCGGCCCGGTGCGTGTGCTGGCACCAGGGCAGCTCACCGTCCAGCACGCGGACCAGGACCTCCAGCGTGCCGTCCCGGTCGAACGGCTTGCCCTCCTCGGCGGCCGCCGCCCGCTTGGCCTTGTAGTCCTGCGCCTTCATGAACGCGTCGCGGATCACGGCGGCCACGCCCTGCCGGGTGGACGGCAGCTTCTTCTGGTCGCCGTACACGCGCTTGGGGTTCTCGCCGAGCGCGCTCTTGACGCTGGCGGGCTCCTTGACCAGCATCTCGTCGACGGACCTGCCCCAGCACTTGATCGCGACCGTCTGGCCGCCGATCGGGTTGCCGGAGCCGGGCTTGATCACCGCGGTCGTCACCCCGCCGGACAGCGCGTCGGCGAAGGCCAGGTCGGCGGGGTTGATGGCGTCGAGGGCGCGCAGGCGGGCGCCGTTCGGGTCGGTCATCTCGTTGGTGTCCTGACCGGCCCATCCCTCGGCCTCCTCGTACACGCCGAGGTGCCCGTGGGCCTCGACGAAGCCGGGCAGCACCCAGCCGCCGGCGGCGTCCACGACGGGGGTCCCCTCGGGCACGGCCACGTCCCGGCCGACCGCCGCGATCTTCCCGTCCTGGACGAGTACGGTGCCGCTGTCGATGGGGTCGCCGTCGATCGGCACAACGTATCCGCTGGTAATAGCAAAATTCATGACTCGTAACCTACCGGTGGGCGGGTCTCCGAGCCCGTATGCACGGGGCCTCCAGGGTCAGGGTGACGTGAGGATAGGCTGATATTTCAGGATTGGTACGAGGGAGAGGATGCATGTCGGAAACGTACGGGCCAGGCGCGGGCCCGGCCCCCCAGTCCCTCGGCGACGAGGAGCTCTCGCAGCTGCTGGCCGGGCAGCGCTTCGGCGCGCTGGCGACGAACAAGAGCAGCGGCCACCCTCACCTGTCCACCGTCCTGTACACCTGGGACCCGGACCAGCGCGTGGTGCGGATCTCCACCATCGCCGACCGGCTCAAGGTCCGCCAGCTCCACAAGGACCCCCGCTGCGCCCTCTACGCGGCCAGCGACGACTTCTGGTCCTACGCCGTCGCCGAGGGCGAGGCGGAGCTGTCGCCGGTGAGCGACGAGCCGGGCGACGAGGTGGGCATGGAGCTCCTCGCCATGCAGGAGAACATCGACGACCCGTACGCCTTCCTGCGGCAGATGGTCGAGGACCGGCGGCTGGTGATCAGGATCCGCGTCTCGCGTTTGTACGGGACCGCCCTGCCCGTGTCGTGATGACGGCGCGGTGGCGGTTGTAGGCCACCGAGGCGATCACGACGAGGACGAGCCCCAGGTCGATGCCCGCCGACCAGCGCATGGCGGCGACGTGGTATCCGCCTTCCGCCGCCGCGAAGAAGACCGCGCCGATCACGGCCACGCCGCCCGCGCCCGCGAACTGCTGCGCCGTGCTGAGGATGCCCGACCCGATGCCGGCCTGGTGCGGGGCGACCTCCACCAGCGCCGCGCCGATGAGCTGCGGCAGGACCAGCCCGTTGCCCGTGCCGACGAGCATGAGCGCGGCCATGATGTACGGCAGGCCCAGCCCCGCCCCGGCCACCATCAGGGCCAGTCCGAGCCCGATGATCACGCCACCGATCAGAACGACGACCAGCCCGTACCTTCTGACCAGTCGCGTCCCCAGGATCGACGTGACCGAGAACAGCACCCCCATCGGCGCGAACGCCAGCCCCGCCTGGAAGGCCGTCAGCCCCAGCCCGCCCTGCAGCAGCAGCGTCAGCGTGAACATGAACGAGGCGAAGTACGCCATGAACGCGACGATCGAGCCCACGCCCGCCAGGTAGGAGTGGACCTTGAGCAGCGCCAGGTCGAGCACCGGCTGCCCGCCGCGCGCCCCGAGCATCCGCTGCCAGCGCCAGGTCAGCACGAACACGGGCACCGCTGCCCCCATGCTGACCCATGCCCAGATGGGCCAGCCCAGACTGTTGCCCAGGCCGAGCGGCACCAGCACCAGAGCCAGCCCGGCGGCCAACCCCGCCGCACCCGGCACGTCGAGCCTGGCCCGCCGGGCGGTCTCCACCTCGGGCAGCAGCCAGACGGCCAGCGGCACCACGATCAGGCCGACGGGCAGGTTGATCAGGAAGATGACCCGCCAGCCGAGCCCCAGCGCGTCGGCGGTCAGCAGCAGGCCGCCGAGCACCTGGCCCGCGATCGAGCCCAGGCCGCCGGCGACGCCGTACCAGCCGAGGGCGTGCGCCCGCTCCGACGGCGAGTAGACCGCGGAGATCATGGCCAGCACCTGCGGCACCATCGCCGCGCCCGCCAGGCCCTGGAGCAGGCGGGCGGCCACGAGCTGGACCGGGTTCACGGCGATCCCGCACAGCACGGACGCGATCGTGAACGCGACCACGCCCCAGATGAACAGCCGCCGGTAGCCGTAACGGTCGCCGAGCCGGCCTCCGGTGATCATGCCGGCGGCGTAGGTGAAGGCGTAGCCACCCACGATCAGCTCCAGGGCGGCCGGGCCCGCGTGCAGGTCGCGTTCGATGGAGGGAGCGGCCACGTTGACCACGAAGAAGTCGAACTGGGCCATGAACCAGGCCGCCAGGATCACGGCCAGCATCCCACCATGCTTCACGACATTCAGGCTAGAACTCCATGATTCGCTCCCCCGGCACGGGGGGTCGCGTGTCGAATGCTCATCGGTCGGGCACCGGGCGGCTACTCTGCCATCAACTGCCAGTCATGAGGTCTGGTCATCGTCGAGTCGACTGCCTCTCCCCACCCGAGGAGACCCATGTTCAGGCGACTCGCCGCCATGATCGCGATCTCGTCCACCCTCCTGACGACCCCTGCCGAGGCGGCCACCGCCGTCGCCAACGTCGCCCACCGGGGCGCCTCCGCGTACGCGCCCGAGAACACCGTCGCCGCCTTCGAGCTGGCCGACCAGCAGCGGGCCGACGTGTTCGAGCTCGACGTCCAGGAGACCAGGGACCACGAGCTGGTCCTGATGCACGACACGACCCTGGCCCGCACCACCGACGTCGAGCGGGTCTTCCCCGGTCTGGCGCCGTGGAGGGTCGGCGATCTCACGCTCGCCCAGATCCGCAGGCTCGACGCCGGCTCGTGGTTCTCCGACGAGTACGAGGACGAGCGGGTGCCCACGCTCGACGAGGCGCTGAGCGAGATGAGCGACTCGGGGCTGGACCTGCTGCTGGAGATCAAGGCTCCGGAGCTCTACCCCGGCATCGAGGCCCGGGTCGCCGCCGAGCTGCGCCGCCATTCCGGCTGGCTCGCGCAGGGGCGGCTGGTGGTGCAGTCGTTCAGCTGGGCGTCGATGCGGACCTTCCACCGCCTGCTGCCCGGCGTGCCGATCGGGCTGCTCGGCACCCCGTCCAGCGCCGATCTGCCGGGGCTGGCCAAGTTCGCCGACCAGATCAATCCGCCGTACAGCTCGTTGTCGGCCTCGTACGTACGGCGCGTGCATGCCCTCGGGATGCAGGTGCTCGCCTGGACGGTGGACAACCCGGACACCATGCGCCGGATGCTGGACTACCGCGTGGACGGCATCATCACCAACAAGCCGGACGTCCTGGACGAGCTACTGAGCGGCTGAGGCGGCTCAGACTTTGAGGCGGCGAGCACGGTCCGGCGCCCACCATGGGCCCGCACGTCCCGCGCGCGCCGTCACGGCGGTCGAGGGCCGACTACCAGCCGCCAAGATCCGGGTCGCGCATACGCACGGGTCGACCCGGCCCTCTCGGTACGTCTCCCAGGCCACGGGTCAGCTCGGCCCGGGGCGGGGGCGGACCGAATCGGGCTCGCCCCCGCCCCGTCAACCGATCTCGTGACTAGCTGCAGCCGCTCGTGGAACCGCAGCCCTCGCAGACGTAGCAGCTCCCGGCCGGCCGCATCTTGGTGCCGCAGGTCATGCAGAGCGGCGCGTCAGCCGTGAAGCGCTGGTGGCTCTCCAGCGTCAGCTCCTTGACCGCCGGCGACTGCTCGGCGGCCTCCACCTTCGGCTTCTCCTCGATGGGCGCCGACTGGGCCAGCGCCTCGCGGTCCACCGTCTCCTGCAGCGCCGCCGGGTCTTCGCCGCGCTGCTGCGCGGCGCGCTCGGCCGCCGAGAAGATGCCCAGGGCCGCCCGCTCCTCGTAGGGGAGGTGGTCGAGGGCCAGGCGCCGGAAGATGTAGTCCATCACCGACGTCGCCATCCGGATGTCCGGGTCGTCCGTCATCCCGGCCGGCTCGAACCGCATGTTGACGAACTTGCTCATGTACGTCTCGAGCGGCACGCCGTACTGCAGGCCGATGGAGATCGCGACGGAGAAGGCGTCCATGACGCCCGCCAGCGTCGAGCCCTGCTTGGACATCTTGAGGAAGACCTCGCCGAGCCCGTCGTCAGGGTAGGACGAAGCGGTCATGTAGCCCTTGGCGCCGCCCACCGTGAAGCGGGTGGTCATGCTCGGCCGCTGGTTGGGCATGCGCCGCCGGGTCGGCCGGTTGACCTCGATGACCTTGACCTCGGGCTCCTCCTTGGCGGCCTCTTCCTTCTTGGCGCCGTTGCCGGCCGACAGCGGCTGGCCGACCTTGCAGTTGTCGCGGTAGACGGCCAGGGCCTTGAGCCCCAGCGTCCAGCCCTCCTGGTAGACCTGCTCGATGTCGTCGATCGTGGCCGACTCGGGCAGGTTGACCGTCTTGGAGATGGCCCCCGACAGGAACGGCTGGGTGGCCGCCATCATGCGCACGTGGCCCATCGGCGCGATCGCCCGCTCGCCCATCGCGCAGTCGAACACCTCATAGTGCTCCTGGCGCAGGCCGGGCGCGTCGACGACGTGGCTGTGCTCGCCGATGTACTCGACGATGGCCTCGATCTGCTCCTGCTGGTAGCCGAGCTGCTTGAGCGCCCGCGGGATCGTCTGGTTGACGATCTGCATGGACCCGCCGCCGACGAGCTTCTTGAACTTGACCAGCGCCAGGTCCGGCTCGATGCCGGTGGTGTCGCAGTCCATCATCAGGCCGATGGTGCCCGTGGGGGCCAGCAGGCTGGCCTGGGCGTTGCGGTAGCCGTTCTTCTCGCCGAGCTTGAGGCACTCCGACCACTGCCGGGACGCCTCGGAGTGGATCTTCGCGTCCATGGAGCCGACGGTGCGCAGGTCGTCGTTGGCCGCCGCGTGCTTGCGCATGACGCGCTTGTGCGGCTCCGCGTTCCTGGCGTACCCGTCGTACGGGCCGACCACCGCGGCCAGCTCGGCGCTGCGGCGGTAGGACACGCCGGTCATCAGCGACGTGATCGCCCCCGCCACGGCGCGGCCGCCGTCGGAGTCGTAGGCGTGGCCCGTCGCCATGAGCAGCGCGCCGAGGTTGGCGTAGCCGATGCCGAGCTGGCGGTACGCCCGCGAGGTCTCGCCGATCTTCTCGGTCGGGAAGTCCGCGAACGTGATCGAGATGTCCATCGCGGTGATGATCAGCTCGGTCAGCTTGACGAAGTTGGGGACGTCGAAGGTGTTGTCGTCCTTGAGGAACTTCAGCAGGTTGATGCTGGCCAGGTTGCAGGAGGAGTTGTCCAGGTGGACGTACTCGGAGCACGGGTTGCTGGCCGTGATCCGCCCCGTCTCGGGGGTGGTGTGCCAGTCGTTGATCGTGTCGTCGTACTGCACGCCCGGGTCGGCGCACTCCCAGGCGGCCTTGGCCATCTTGCGGAACAGCTCCCGGGCGTCGACCGTCTCGATGACCTCGCCGGTCAGACGGGCACGCAGGCCGAACTTCTCGCCCTTGTCCACCGCCCGCATGAACTCGTCGGAGACGCGCACGGAGTTGTTGGCGTTCTGGTACTGGACGGAGACGATGTCCTTGCCGCCCAGGTCCATGTCGAAACCGGCGTCACGCAGCGCGCGGACCTTGTCCTCCTCGCGCGCCTTGGTCTCGATGAACTCCTCGATGTCGGGGTGGTCGACGTCGAGGACGACCATCTTGGCCGCCCGGCGGGTGGCGCCGCCGGACTTGATCGTCCCCGCCGACGCGTCGGCGCCGCGCATGAAGCTCACCGGGCCGCTGGCCGTGCCGCCGCTCGACAGCAGCT
Source organism: Nonomuraea sp. JJY05 (assembly GCF_043496855.1). Taxonomy (NCBI): domain Bacteria; kingdom Bacillati; phylum Actinomycetota; class Actinomycetes; order Streptosporangiales; family Streptosporangiaceae; genus Nonomuraea; species Nonomuraea sp. JJY05. The sequence goes on along the minus strand of NZ_JBIEIS010000021.1, from coordinate 176,406 downwards.
CCTTCGAGGAGCGGATGCGGGACAGGTTCACACCCGAGCCCGAGCCGCCCTTGAAGATCACGCCTTCTTCCTTGTACCACTCGAGGATCGACTCCATCTGGTCGTCCACCGAGAGGATGAAGCAGGCGCTCACCTGCTGGGGCGACTTGGTGCCCACGTTGAACCAGACCGGCGAGTTGAACGCGAACACCTGGTGCGCCAGCGCGTGCTTGAGCTCGTGATCGAAGATCTCGGCGTCCTCGTCGCTGGCGAAGTAGCCGTGCTCGATGCCGGTGCGGGTGTAGACGCCGACGACCCGGTCGATCAGCTGCTTCAGGCTCCACTCGCGCTGCGGGGTGCCCACGGCGCCGCGGAAGTACTTGGTGGTCACGATGTTGGCCGCGTTGACCGACCAGAACTCGGGAAACTCGACGCCCCGCTGCTCAAAATTGACCGAGCCGTCGCGCCAGTTCGTCATGACGACGTCGCGGCGCTCCCACTGGATCTCGTCATACGGGTGCACGCCGGGCTTGGTGAAGATCCGCTTCATCTTCAGTCCCTTACGCGGACGCTTACCCCCGCGCGCGACTGAACCGCTGGCCGTCTCCGTCATGACTCCCCCTTCTCCGCCTTCAACTGTGAGATCTCGGCCTCGAAGTCCGCCAGGCTCTCGAAACCGCGATACACCGATGCGAACCGCAGGTAGGCCACCTCGTCGAGGTCCCGCAACGGGCCCAGGATGGCCAGCCCCACCTCGTTGGAGGGGATCTCGGCCGCGCCCTTGGCCCTGATGGCCTCCTCCACCCGCTGCCCGAGCTGCGCCAGCGAATCCTCGCCCACCGGTCTGCCCTGACACGCCCGCCGCACGCCCGCGACGACCTTGTCCCTCGAGAACGGCTCTGTCACTCCGCTGCGCTTGCTCACCATCAGCAGTACGGTCTCCTGCGTGGTGAACCTGCGCCCGCACTCGGGACAGGTGCGGCGTCGCCTGATGGCCGCGCCGTCATCCGTGGAGCGGCTGTCGATGACCCTCGTGTCAGGGTGGCGACAGAACGGACAGTGCACGCTTTTCGCCTCCTAGACCTACGGCCACCACACACCGCCGAACCGCCGTCACGGGACGCTCGCGCACGCTCCACGGCTAGCCGTAGAGCGGTACATAAAACACAAGGTGTGGTGAACTACATCGGTGTAACTACTAGATGTTGTGGTCCAACCGTAGAAGCGCGCGACCATGAACGCAAGTTGAGCAAGCCCATCGAACCGAAGTCGCTGATCAGCCCGCAGTCACCACCGGGGCTCGGGCGTGTCGCCCGTCGAGGTGATCTTTCTGCTGCTGGAGGCATCACATGAGGTACTTACGCACCCATTCGTGAACAAACCTCACAACGATACCCAATCCCACGCCTCCCCCCACCAGTCCCCATCACCGCGCCACCTCGCGCAGGCCCTGCAACGGCCCCGACACCCCCGCCGATAGCCCACGCCACAGACCACCCGCTCCCTTGCCAACCACCCCGACACCGCCAACGATCCCCTGGCCGACTGATCCCATGGCCCGAACCGACTCCATCGCCAGGTAACTCCGCACCCGAGGGTGGCACCCTCGCCAGCCGGGTCACATCCCGGCAGCCTGACCGCACTTGGCCCCAGGCTTAGCCTCGCGAGTTCAGCGGACGCACACCCCAACCGGCCTCGCACCCCAACCGGACGCACACCCCAACCGGCCTCGCACCCCAACCGGACCGTCGGCCCAGGCGCTCTCATAATCCCAGCGCACTCCCGGGACGGGCGCACTCGCGGACGAGGCGGACCGGCGACCCAAGCGGACCGGCAGCCCTGGCGCTCTCATAATCCCAGCGCACTCGCGGACGAGGCGGACCGGCGACCCAAGCGGACCGGCAGCCCACGCGAGCTCTCAACCTGAGCCCACTCCCGGGAGTGGCGCAGTCGCGGGCCGGGCGGACTGGCCACCCAAGCGGGACCGGCAGCCCACGGGAACTCACAACCCGGGCGACGTCGCGAGCCGGGCGGACCGGTGGGCCGGTGGTCAGCGTAAAGCGGCGGTGTCGCTCGGGACGTACAGGCGGGTGCCGGGGCGTATGAGGGAGTCGGGCAGGCCGTTCAGCCGCTTGATCTCCTCCACGACAGGGCCGGGATCGTCCCCCTGGGAGAGCGCCTCCCCGATGGCCCAGAGCGTGTCACCCTCGCGCACCTCCACCCACGGCAACCCCGCATGGCTGGTCACGACGACCTGCACCGCCGCCTGCCCCACCGCACGCGTACCGAGCCAGAACCCGCCGAGCGACAGCAACGCCACGGCGGCCACCAGCACGACCCGCCCGCGCCGGGTCAGCCGCAACGGCGGAGCGGACCGCCGACGTACCCGCGCCAACGCCCGCCGCGCGCGCCACCTCGCCACCCGACGGCCCCACCACCGCGATCCCCAGCGTCCGCCACCTCCACCGCGCCGAGAGCGGCCACCCCGGACGACGCCTCCCCGCGCAGCCCGGTCACCCCCTCGAGCACCTACGACAGCGCCCCGAACGCCCCTCCCGGCACCCTTGACACCACCTCTCCGAACACCACGAACGCCTCCCCCAGCGCCCAGCGGCCCGCGAACGTCACCCCTCGCAACCTGCGCGGGGCCCACACCGCCCCCGGCACCACGGGCCTTTCCCACGGCACTCCGGGCAGGGCCCCGGGGACCGCGAACGCCTTCCCCAGTGTTCCGGGCCAGGCCCCGGACACCGCGAACGCCTTCCCCGGAGCCCCGGACACCACCCCCGGGACCGAGAGCCTTGCCTCCAGCGCCCCGAGCACTGCGGGCGCCTTCCCCCGTGACCTGCGCGGGGCGTCGAGTGCCACGTCCGTCTTCCTCGGCTGCCTGGACACCGCCCCGCGAATCAGCGCCCGCGATGCCGCCCCCTGCTCCTTTCGTTCCGGAGCCTCCTGGGCCGCGCGCACGCGACCGCTCGCCCCCCGCAGGGGCGCGTGCACCCCGATCGTTCACCCTCGTCCCCCGCCCAGCGTCGGCGCCCCCGCCCGAGCGCCGTTGGCCTGTGTTTGCGCCGGATCTCCGGCCGGCCACCGTCTCGTCGCCCTCGTCCGCACGGGCTCCTCCCCTGCCCGGCGGTACGGTGGCGTCCGCGTCGGCGCCAGGACGCGGCGGCGGCACCAATCGCAAATGGGGCCTTCCACCATGAGTCATGCGGGGCCCCAACCTCTTCCCCGAATTCTCGCGGGAACCGGCCTCAGTCCGCGTATTGTCTCCCCGTCGATCGTTACCCTGCGTGGCGTCGGCGATGAGTGTGAGTCGTTTGGCGTCTTGGCTGGTCGTGTCGGTATTTGTGGGCGTTCGCATGGTTGACCTCCTGCCGTGCGGCCCGAGGAAAAGGCCAAATAAAGATCAGCAAATCGAACACGGTGTCGATCGAACTCCCGTACGATGTTGTACACCACGCTGGCGACAATTTCGAGGAAGACTCGAACAATTGTTTGAAGATGATCTTCAACAGCGATACGGTCGCTGTGTGCGACATCGGGACCACAGACCGGGAGGTACGCCGGTGAGGCGGGCCGCCAGGCGAGGAGGAAGAGCATGAGCGAGCAGGATGGCGCAAACGGGGTCAGCGACCTCGCGGTGCGCCGGCGCGACTCTCTGGGCCTGACACCCAGGCAGCGCAAGATCCTTGAAGTCATCCGCGACTCGGTGCAGCAGCGCGGCTATCCGCCGTCCATGCGCGAGATCGGCGAGGCGGTGCAGCTGACCAGCACGTCGAGCGTGTCGCACCAGTTGACGGCGCTTCAGCGCAAGGGTTACCTGCGTCGCGACCCGCACCGGCCGCGCGCGCTCGAAGTGCGCCTCCCGGGCGAGCCCGTGCTGTGGGTGGACCCTGACGCGACCGACGAAGAGCCCACGATCAACCGCCCCACGGCGGCCTATGTCCCGCTCGTCGGCCGCATCGCCGCCGGTGGTCCGATCCTGGCCGAGGAGAGCGTGGAAGACGTCTTCGCGCTGCCCAAGCAGCTCGTCGGCGAGGGCACGCTGTTCCTCCTGCAGGTCAGCGGCGACTCGATGATCGAGGCCGCCATCGCCGACGGCGACTGGGTGGTCGTCCGCCAGCAGCCGGTGGCGGAGAGCGGTGACATCGTGGCCGCCATGATCGAGGGCGAGGCCACCGTCAAGACCTTCAAGCGCAAGGACGGCCATGTCTGGCTCGTCCCCCACAACCCCAACTACGAGCCCATCCCCGGCGACGAGGCCAGCGTCCTGGGCAAGGTCGTGGCGGTCCTGCGCCGGCTCTAGCAGCGGTCAGGGCCGTAGGGGTCTCGGGCGCGCGTCATACCGCTCGCGCCGCGTTCCGGCGCGCGCCGAAACACACCGCCCCATGGGCTACATACGTACGGTTCCGCCTCGCCCTCGGGCCGAAGTCACGTCACCGACGGACCCAGCGGGGAACGCCACGGCCACCGCAACCGAACCGTCCGCGGGCGCCAGGCAGACCCATGTCGTCGATCGTGGCACGTCACGACCACCCAACGCTGCCACCGGCGTCGACCTCGGCACCGCACTGTATCGCCACCTGGTCGCCGGACGTCGTTACCGACATTGGCGGCCGAACTCGGTCTCGGCACCGCACCATGGCGCCACCTGGTCGCCGGACGTCGTACCGACATTGGCGGCCGAACTCGATCTCGGCACCGCACCATGGCGCCACCTCCCCTCCTTCGTCGCACCCGCAGTGTCCGGAAGTCGCCGCCTCCATGACCGCCTGACGAAGAAGCCCCGGCGCTCACAAGCCACCCGCAACGTCCCCTCAGCAACGCCCGATGAGAAACCACCACGCCAAAAGCGGCACCGCCGCGCCGCAGGAGCAGCCGCTCGTGCGTGCGCCCAGCGCAGATGTGGGAAGTCGCCGTACCGCGGGGTCCAGCCCGAGCCGGACCCCGGACTGGCTCACCCGGCCCGACGTGCGCCGCGGGCTCGCCGCGGTGGCCCCGGCTCACTCCGGCACGAAGCTCGCGCTGCCCTTGAAGGCGCTCGACCCGTCGCTCTGCTCGACCCACGCCAACCCGGCCCGATGTCGCACGAAATAGCCGGGAAAGTTCACCGACTCCAACGAGAGCGTGCCGGAACCCGACAGCCCGGTCCGGCGGACGAAGCTGGCGTCCGCGTCGAAAAGGCTTGTCCCGTCCCGCCGTTCCACCCACGCCTCGTGGTTCCGGTGCCGCAGGTAGTACCCGGGGAAGCCGGTCGATTCGAGCGAGACCGTCCCCGAGCCCGACAACCCCGTGACCAGCCGGAACTGGGAGTCGGCCAGCGGCGAGACGTTGGCCTCCAGCCTCACCCGGTAGTCGCGGTGGCGCAGCGCCTGCCCCGGCGTGTCGTACGACATCAGCCGCACCGGCGTCGCCCCGTCGGGCACCGGGAGGCCGAAGTCCGGGGTCCCGTCCGCTCGCCAGTACACCTTCTGCACCCGGGTACGCCGGTTCGGGTCGTTCAGCGGGTCGCCCGAGATGTCGCGGTAGTTCCGGTCGTGGTAGACGAGGAGATCGCTCTGCCCGTCCTCGGACGTGGTGAAGGAGTTGTGGCCGGGCCCGTACTGGCTGGTCGCGGCGCTGCTGGCGAAGACAGGGCTCTGGCTCTTCGTCCACGAGGACGCCTGCAGCGGGTCGGCCGAGGCGGAGGCGGTCAGCAGGCCGAGGCAGTAGTTGGCGTCGGTGGCGCTGGCGGAGTACGTGAGGAAGAGTCGCCCGTTGCGCTGCAGCACCGAGGGCCCTTCGGCCACCTTGTAGCCGCGCGTCTCCCAGGCCAGCGTCGGAACGGTCAGCCGAGTCGTGACGCCGGTGATCGTCCAGGGGTTGGCGCCCGTGCGCGCGATGTACAGGTTGGAGTTGGTGGCGATGCCCGGCTCCTGCTGCGCCCACAGCAGGTAGCGCACGCCGTTCGCGACGAAGGTGGTGGCGTCCAGGGAGAAGGTGTCCCAGGGCGTGGCGATACGGCCGCGTTCGGTCCAGGAGCCGGTCAGCGGGTTGGCGGCGGAGCTCTCCAGCACGTACATGCGGATCCGCCAGACGTCGTCGGCGCGTCCGGCCGCGAAGTAGACGTACCACTTGCCGTTGACGAAGTGGATCTCCGGCGCCCAGATGTGCGCGCCCATCTCGCCGGTGGCGTGCTTGCGCCAGATGACGGTCTCCGGCGCGCTCGCCAGCCCCTGGATGGTGGTGGCGCGGCGCAGCACGATGCGGTCGTACTCCGGGACGGTGGCGGTGAAGTAGTAGTAGCCGTCGGTGTGGCGGAAGATGTGCGGGTCGGCGCGCTGGGCGGCCAGCGGGTTGGTGTACTGCACGGCGGGCGAGGCGTGCGCGGGGCCCGGCGACAGCAGGTCGGCGATCACGATGAGCAGCGTAACCACGGCGATCGCGGCGGATCTCGCGGGCATGGGCTCGTTCTCCCGTTCCAGGCTCAGGCCAGCGGTGACGTGATCGTGAACGAGGCGTCGGAGGCGAACACCGACGTCGACTCCCGCAGGTCCAGCCGCATCTCGTAGTTGTAGTGGCGCAGGTAGCGGCCCGGCAGGTTGTACGACTCGAACGAGGTGGTCCCGCCGCCCGCCAGCCCTGCCCGCCCGCAGAACGTGGCGTCGCCCCTGAAGATCGCCGAGCCGTCGTCGCGCTGCAGGGTCAGCCGCAGGTTGTAGTGCCGCAGGTAGTAGCCGGGCCGGTCGACCGACTGGAACGAGTAGCAGCCGGAGTGGGCGAGCCCGGCGGTGACGGTGAACGTGGCGGACCGGCGGTCGGCCGCCGAACTGGAGGCGGACAGCGGGTCGACGTAGGCGAGCTGGTCGCGGTGGCGTACGTACCGGTCGGGGAAGTTGGCCGAACGCAGGGACCGGTTGCCGGTGGGCACGGCGGTCGCGTCGCCGGAGTCCTCCCGCAGCACGGTGAAGTGCCTGGCTGTCCCGGACAGGCCGGGCAGTTCGACCTTAATCCCGAACGACGCCAGGTTCGAGCTGTCGGCGTAGTAGTAGCGCCCGCCCGTGTAGTTGTCGAAGTAGATCCGCCACCTGCCGTCGGGCAGCCGCGTCAGCGCCGGGCCCTCCAGGCCGGAGCCCCAGCCCGCCCAGTTCCCGGTGCCGGTGAACGTCCACGGCCCGGTGAGCGAGGTGGCGGTGGCGTGCTCGATGTACTTGGTCGTCTCGTTTTTCAGGAAATTGTGGTACGTGGAGCCGGCCTTGACGACGAAGCTGTCGATGTAGTTCGCGGGGATGCCCAGCGGCGTCGGGGCGCTCCACGACGACAGCGCGCTGTTGGTGGCGCTGATCCGGTACGGCCTGAACTGCCCCGCCGTACCCGTCGTGGACGCCGAGAAGATCACGTGCACGCTGCCATCGGAGTCCTTGAACCACTCCGGGGCCCAGGTGCTGCCGGTGGCGCCGTTCAGCCCGACGGTGACGTTACGCAGGAACGTCCAGGTCACGGCGTCGGCGCTGCGGGCGAAGCCGATCGTGTCGCCGGTCCAGTTCGTCGTGTGAACGAGGTAGTAGTAGCCGTCGGTGTGCCGCATCACGCTCGGGTCGCGGATCAGGCCGGACGGCGGCGTGTAGGCGTTCGCCCTGATGAGGCTGTAGTTCGTGGCGTTCGCCGAGTCGTAGACGTACATGTTCGACTGACTGCTGTTGGTGAACGCGGTCATCAGGTAGTGCGGCGCGGGTCCGACGGCATGGGCGGGCGGCGCGAGCGCGACGGCCGCGAGGGCGACGAGCAGGGCCACGAGTGCCCGGCGAACGCTTCGGGGTGTACGGCGCATCCGGCGGTCCTCCGCGATGTTAGCGTTAACAGCAGCCCGCTCGTGTGGCGGCGCGGTGATTGGCGTTTCGCGCGTATTCGTATCCCGGGGGCGGAACGGCGTCAATGCCCGGCTACCGGGGTTGCAGTTTGCGTGCGGCACCAACCTAAGCTCCCGCGCCGCGCCTGCCGCGCCATGCCGCGCCGCTCTGCACCGCCCCCTGCCATGCCGCGCGCGCCGTACCACGCCGTGCTGTACCACGCTGCGCGCAACCGAGCCGCACCCAACCGAGCCGCACCCAACCGAGCCGCACTGGAACGCGCCGCGCCCAGCCGCGCCGGTTCGGGGGCTTCTATCGGGCGGCGTACAGCTCGTGGGCCGCCATGATCACCTGGTCGGCGAAGGCGAGCACGTCACGCCGCCGTTCGAACGGCGAGCCGTACAGGGACTTCCGGGGTGTGCCGAAGTGCTCGCTCAGCCCGCTGACCGCTCCCGAGAGCGTCGGCAGCGCGGTCTCGTCCTCCTCGCGCAGGCGCAGCGCCTCGTTCACCACCCGGTGCCAGCGCTCCGGGAACACCGCCAACGCGTGCTGCCCGGCTCCCGACTTGGAGGTGATCTCGCCGGTCGCCAGCGTGTAGTGCAGCCGGGCGACGCCCGTGACGACCCACACCGTGTTGTAGCCGCCGAGGCAGGCCAGCCCCCAGGGCGAGGCCAGGTGGGAGGCCCTGCTCACCAGGCGGCGCCAGTACCGGTCGAGGTTCCCGTCGGTCCAGGCCGCGAGGGCGGCTGGATCGTGCCAGATATCGAGCTCGTCCGGCTTGGGTCCGCGACAGGTCAGACCGTTCTGGGCCAGTGTGTGCCATGTGACCGGGTTGAGGCTGCCCCGGGGGTTGATCTTCCCCGCGTGCGCCCGGGGGCGCGTGCCCAGCTCCGCGGGGTCCTGGCTGAGGTCGTCCCACGTGAGGTAGCAGCCCTCGAACGGGTACGCGCCCAGCCGGGCATGAATGCGCTCCACCACCTCGAACGGCGCCTCCGAGGCCGTCACCGCGACGAAGTCCACGTCACTCGCGCCCGGCCGGTAGTCGCCCAGCGCCGCCGAGCCCTCCAGATAGAGACCCTCCACCAGCCCGGGAGCCTCCGCGTCGGCCACCGACAGGTAGGTCTCGACAATGGCATCGACCTTGGGGTTAGACATCATCGCCGTCCAGCCTCCCATAAGCGGCCTCGCCACCTCATCACAATCGATAATCCTAGAATTGCCGCGTGAATGAGGCATATACCCCTGAAGACCTCAAGACATCCCACGATGGCATCAAGTGGTCAGAAGTCGCACCGGGCGTCATCCCCGCCTGGGTGGCCGACATGGACCTGTCCACCGCTCCCGAGGTGATCGAGGCGCTGCGGCGGCGGGCCGCCGGAGACCTGGGCTACCCGACCTGGCTCGAACAGCCCTCAGCCGGGCCGCTGGCCGAGGCGTTCGCCGAACGCATGGCGAACCGGTACGGCTGGCAGGCCGACCCCTCGCTCGTGCGCTCGTTCAACGACCTCAACCAGGCCCTCCAGGTCCTCCTCCAAGTCTGGACCCGGCCGGGCGACGGGGTCGCGTTGCACACGCCGGCCTACCACCCGTTCCTGGACACCCTGAAGGTCATGGAACGTCCCCTTCATCCGATCCAGCTCGAGCCCGACGGGGACTCGTGGCGCTTCGAGGTGCCCGACCTGTCGGGCTGCCGGGTGCTCCTGCTCGTCAACCCGCACAACCCGACCGGCCGCTCGTTCACCCGCGAGGAGCTGACGGAGCTGGCCGAACACGTCGAACGCCACGACCTGCTGGTCATCGCGGACGAGATCCACGCGGACCTCACCTTCGAGCCGCACCGGCACATCCCGTTCGCCACGATCCTGCCCGAACGCACCGTCACGCTCACCTCCGCCACGAAGGCGTTCAACCTGGGCGGCATCCGCTGCTCGGTGGCCCACCTGGGACACGCGGGCGTCCGCAAGGCGCTGGAGGCGCAGCCGCCCTTCGTGTACGGCTCGGCGAACCTCTTCGGCGTGGAGGCCACGGTGGCGGCGTGGCGGCACGGGGACGCCTGGCTGGACTCGACCCGCGCCCTGCTGGACCGCAACCGCCGCACGATCGCCTCCCGGCTGCCGGCATCCGTCGGTTATCGGGTTCCGGAGGCCACGTACCTGGCGTGGCTGAACGTGGGGCGGCCGGGCATGGCGGAGGTGTACGAACGGGAGGCCAGGGTGCGCCTGGTCGACGGCGCGGTCTTCGGACCTGGCGGCGAGCACTACGTCCGCCTGAACTTCGCCACCACGGAGGCGATCCTGGCCGAGATCCTCGACCGCCTGGCCCAGGTGTCCTGACCCGGTGGCGTGGCGGGATCACACTGCACTCCCGCCACGCCGCCCAGCTGGGTGGTGATGGAGCCGCGCCACAGGACACGCACCCACCACACCGGACAACGGCCGGCACCCAGGCGTGGGCGACCCAGCGGCGGGACGGGACGGCGGCACGGCGCGGGGGCGCGGCGGGGCGGCGGCGGGGCGGGGTGGGGTGGCGGCGCGGAGGCAACCGGCACGGGGCAGCTGCGGGGTGTCATGAGTGCGGAGGGCGTCGCGTGCGGCCCGGCACCGGGGCGGGCAGGGCGGCGACGTGGGCACCTCAAGTCGGCATGGGCATGAGGCGCAGGGGGTGGCCCCGACGGCGGCGGCGGGCGGCCAAGAGCCGGTCGGGGCGGCGCATTGGGAGGTGAGTGGGCAAGGGCCCCGACGGCGGCGGGCGGGCGGCCAGGGGCCGGTCGGGGCGGTGGGTGGGGAGGTTACTGCAGGGGCGGGAGGTCCGGCGGCGTGGCGGGTGGGTGTTCTTCGAGGGCCGCCAGCGCCAGCTCGATCGCCTTCTCGAGCTGCGGGTCCCGCCCCGCCACCCGGTCCTGGGGCGTGATCACCACCTCGATGTCCGGCTCGACCCCGTAGTTCTCCACGCCCCAGCCGTGTCCTTCGAGCCAGAACGAGTACCGGGGCTGCGTGACCCGCGTCCCGTCGACCAGCGAGTACCGGGAGTCGATGCCGATCACCCCGCCCCACGTCCGCGTCCCCACCAGCGGGCCGATGCCGCGGATCTTGATCCCGGCGCTGACGATGTCACCGTCCGAGCCCGCGAACTCGTCGGTGATCGCCACGATCGGCCCCCGGGGCGAGTCCTCCGGGTAGCGCATCGGCTCGTAGCCGCGGGCCCGCGCCCACCCGGTGACCTTGCGGGACAGCTTCTCGAGCACGAGCTCCGACAGGTGCCCCCCGCCGTTCTCGCGCACGTCCACGACCAGCCCGTCGAAGGCCATCTCGGTGCGCAGGTCGCGGTGGAACTGCGCCCACCCCGTCGCCACCATGTCGGGCACGTGCAGGTATCCGAGCCGGCCGCCAGAGGCCTCCCGGACGTGGGCGCGGCGGCTCTCCACCCAGTCGTGGTAGCGCAGCCGGGTGTCGTCCGCGATCGGGCTGACCACGACGCGACGGGTGTCCCCTCCGGCGGCGGGCCGTACGGTGAGCTCGGTGGGCCGGCCGGCGGTGCCCGCCAGAAGGGGCAGCGGGCCGCGTACCGGATCCACGGGACGCCCGCCCACCGCGACGATCGCGTCGCCGGGACGGACGGCCACCCCGGGCGCGAGCAGCGGGGAGCGCGCGTCGTGGTCGGAGGACTCGCCGGGCAGGATGCGTACGACCCGCCACGCGCCGTCGTCGTCCCTGGCGAGGTCCGCGCCCAGGAGTCCCTGGCGGCGGCGCGGGTCGACGCCGCCGCCGTTGGCGTTCGCGTACGCGTGGGAGGTGCCCAGCTCGCCCTGCGTCTCCCAGAGCAGGTCGATCAGCTCGGAGTGGGCGCCGATGCGCTCCACCAGGGGCTCGTAGCGGTCGAGCACGCCCTGCCAGTCGACGCCGTTCATGTCCTCGCGCCAGAAGTGGTCGCGCATGAGACGGCCGGCCTCGCGGAAGCCCTGCCGCCACTCGGCGATCGGGTCGATCTCCACGGCGATCCGGTCGAGGTCGATGGAGACCACCTCGTCGCCCTCGGTGGCGGCGCGGGTCTGCAGGCCGTTCTTGCCGTTGGTGACGAGCCTGCCGCCGTCGCCGCTGACCTCGAACGACCGTACCTCCTTGCCCAGCTCGGCCTTGGCGCGCTTCTTGAGGTCGTAGCGTTCGAGCACGACCTCGGTGACCGACTCGGTGCCGTCGCCGAGCTGCCCCGCGAGGGGGTGGCGCAGCCAGAGCAGCGCGTCCTTGGCGGTACGCAGGTTGCCGTAACGGCCGGCGGGCACCGGCACCGGCACCACGCGCGAGGAGAGCCCGTCGGGATCGACCTCGGTACGCGGCGCGTCGTCGTCCTTCTTGTCGTCCTTGGCGGGCTTGTCGTCCTCGCCGTTGAACCCACGCCCCTGCAGGGAGGGGTCGAACGGCGACGGCGTGGTGGCCTGCAGGGGCACGATGTACGGCTTGCACCCGCCATGGAATGACATGTCGAAGACGTGCGCGTCGTACACCGGGTCGAAGGTCCGCACCGACAGGAACGCCAGATGCTTCCCGTCCTTGGTGAACACCGGATCGAAGTCGGAGAACCGCATCGACGTCACGTCGAGCACCGACGTGCCGTCGACCCGCCCCATCTTGATCTGCGACAGCGGCTCGTGGTGCGGGTGCACCCAGGCCAGCCACCCGGAGTCGGGCGAGAACGTGAGCCCGCTGACGTCCCCCTGCGTGGTCCGGTCGAGCTGCCGGATATTTCCGGACTCGATGTCGACGACCAGCAGCCGACCGTCATGCGTGGCGACCGCCACGTGCTTGCCGTCGGGCGAGGCCGTCAGTTCGAGCACCCGCCCGAGCTCCCCGGTGGCCAGCGTCCTGATCTCGCCGCCCGGCGTGCCGATCTCCAGCCCGTCCTCGCCGCCGGCGTCCGACACCCAGACGGCCCGCCCGTCCGCGTCGAGCACCTGCGGCAGCCGTACCCGGACGCCCGCCTGCGCCCGCAGCACGCCCGCCGGCCCGTCGCGGTGGGTCACCCAGTGGGCGGTGCCGCGGATCTCCACGGCGCTGGCCCGCCCGCCCGCGTCCGGCGAGAACGCGCCGACCCGCAGCGGCGCGGGGCGCTTGGCCCGCCCGGGCCGCGGCCCGCCCAGCGTCACGTCCAGCCGGTACGGCTGCGCGTCCAGGCTCTCCAGCAGCCACAGGTCCCCGGCGTGGCTGTAGATGACCCGTTCCCCGTCGCCGGCGGCGTGGCGGGCGTAGAACTCCTGGTGATCGCTGTGCCGGCGCAGGTCGGACCCGTCGGGCAGGGCGGAGTAGAGGTTGCCGACGCCGTCGATGTCGGCCAGGAAGACGAGCCGGTCCCCCACCCAGTTGACCGCCCAGTACTGCGCGGTGCTGTCGGCGAACAGGCGGACGAACTCCCCGTCGCCCTGGGCGTCGACCCAGATCTTGCCGGCCGTGCCGCCCCGGTACCGCTTCCACTGCGACGGCTCGCGCCACATCGCCGACACGGTGGCCACCTGCGCGCCGCTGACGGCCACGTCGCTGACCCACCCGTACGGCAGGCGCGTGGCGGGGCTCCCGTCGAGCGGCACCGCGTACGCCCAGTTCCGGCCCCGCTCGCTCTGCCCGGCCGCGGTGATCGCCACCACGTCGCCGTCGGCCGTCCAGCCGCGCGCGCCGGTCGTGGCGCTGCCCCAGTAGGTCAGCCGCTCACCCTCGGGGCCGTCGATCCCGGCCGCGAACACCTCCGGCGCGCCCTCCTTGCCGCTCGTCCACGCGATGCGCGTGCCGTCGGGCGAGAATCTCGGGTGCGACGCCGACACGCGGTCGGCGGTGAACCGCCACGCCCGGCCCCCGGACAGAGGAGCCAGCCAGACATCGTCGTCAGCGACGAAGGTGACCATGTCACCGTGGAGATGCGGGTATCTGAGGTATGCGCCATTTGTCACACGTGCACATTAATGCCAGATGCCAAGGTCAGCCCAAGAATTCTCCCTCGAACGGGTCCAGCACGTCCCGCGAACTGTCAAGTAGGGGATGTGCGTGAAATGCCGGGAAGAGGGGGACCTATGAAGTTTTGCGTGCGCCCACACCAGCTCCCGCCCCGCCTGGCCGCCGCGGCCGTCATCCTCAACTCCGGGCTCAGCAAGGTCCGCGCCGACGAGCAGACCGCCGCGGGCCTGCACGGCATGGCCTCGAACACGTACCCGTTCCTGCGTGACATGGACCCGGTGGCCTTCACCAAGCTGCTCTCCAGGAGCGAGATCGCGCTCGGAACGGCGCTGCTCGTCCCGTTCGTGCCCTCGCTGCTGGCGGGGGCCGCTCTGACCGGGTTCGCGGCGGGGCTGTTCGGCCTGTATCTCAGGACGCCGGGGATGCGGCAGGAGGGCAGCCTGCGCCCGTCCGAGCAGGGCATCGGGCTGGTCAAGGACATCTGGCTGCTCGGCATCGGCATAGGGCTGGTGCTCGATGAACTCCAGCCTGCCGACTAAGACCGACAAACCCGGGTACGCGGCACCATATGGTACAAATCGGCTACACCTTGATGTCCGAACAGACCCCCGCCCGGGAGCTGGTCGATTACGCCGCGGTGGCCGAGCGGATCGGCTTCGACTACGCGGTCATCTCCGATCACTACTTCCCGTGGATCGAGGAGATGGGGCACTCGCCGTACTGCTGGTCGGTGCTCGGCGCGGCGGCCCAGGTCACCCGGCGCCTGCCGCTCATGACGTACGTGACCTGCCCCATCATGCGCTACCACCCGGCCGTGGTGGCGCAGAAGGCGGCCACCATGGGCGTGCTGAGCGAGGGCAGGTTCACACTGGGCCTCGGGTCGGGCGAGAACCTGAACGAGCACGTCATCGGCGAGGGCTGGCCCCCCGTCGACACCCGGCACCGGATGTTCGCCGAGGCGATCCAGATCATCAAGCTGCTGTTCGGCGGCGACTACGTCACGTACCAGGGCGAGTTCTACGACGTCGACTCGGCCAAGCTCTACGACCTGCCGGAGCGGCCGGTCCCGCTCGCCATCGCCGCCTCCGGCGGCCAGTCCGCGGAGATCGCGGCCGATTACGGCGACGTGCTGGTGGTCAACGAGCCCCTGCCGGACGTGGTCAGGCAGTTCAACGCCGCGGGCGGGCAGGGCAGGCCCGTGTACGGGCAGCTGCCCATCGCGTACGACACCGATCCGGAGGCCGCCAAGCAGCGGGCACACCACCTGTGGCGCTGGGCGGCCGCCGGCGGCTGGAAGGTCATGTCCGAGCTGCCCGGTCCGGTGAACTTCGCCGCCGCGGCCGGCACCGTACGGCCCGAGGACGTGGCCCAGAGCGTGCCGTGCGGGAACGACGTGGACGCGGTCGTGCAGGGCGTCAGGCAGTTCGCCGACGCCGGGTACACGCACGTCGCGCTCGTCCAGATCGGGCACGACCAGCAGCAGCCGTTCTTCGACTGGGCGGAGAAGGAGCTGCTGCCGGCCCTGCGCGACCTGTGACCGCGGTTACGGGACGATGTTGACCAGCTTGGGAGCCCGGACGATCACCTTGCGGGGCGAGTTGGTCAGGTGAGCGGCGACCTTCTCCGAGGCCAGCGCCAGCCGACGCAGCTCGTCCTCGGTGATGTCCGGCGAGACCTCCAGCCGGTCGCGCACCTTGCCCGCCACCTGCACCACGCAGGTGACCGATTCCTGCACCAGCAGCTCGGGCTCGGCCACCGGCCACCCGGCGAAGGCGACGGCGCCGGTGCGGCCCAGCCGCTCCCAGCCCTCCTCGGAGGTGTACGGGGCCACCAGCGACAGCATGATCGCCAGCGTCTCCGCGGCCTCGCGCACCGCCGGGTCACCGGCGCCGGGGCCGGCGTCGATGGCCTTGCGGGTGGCCGAGGTCAGCTCCATCATGCGCGCCACCGCGACGTTGAAGCGGTAGGACTCGATCAGCTTGGTGACCTCGTCGATCGTGCGGTGGGTGACCTTGCGCAGCTCCACGTCGCCGCCCTCGAAGGCCACGCCGGGGGCGCTGTCCACCTCCGACATGACGCGCAGGGCGCGGGCCAGGAACTTCTGCGACGCGGCCGGCGAGAGGTCGGCCCAGTCGATGTCGTCCTCGGGCGGCCCGGCGAAGACCATGGTCAGGCGCACGGCGTCGACGCCGTAGTCGTCGATCTGCTGGCCCAGGTCCACGCCGTTGCCCAGCGACTTCGACATGGCCTTGCCGCCGTTGATCACCTGGCCCTGGTTGAGCATGCGCCGGAACGGCTCGGTGAAGTCGACCATGCCCATGTCGTGCAGGACCTTGGTGAAGAACCGCGAGTACAGCAGGTGCAGGACCGCGTGCTCGATGCCGCCGACGTACTGGTCGATCGGGCCCCACTTGCGCACCTGCTCGACGTCGAACGGGCCGTCGGTGTAGCCGGGCGAGCAGTAACGCAGGTAATACCACGACGAGTCGACGAACGTGTCCATCGTGTCGGTGTCGCGCTTGGCCGCGCCGCCGCACTTGGGGCACTCGACGTTGACCCACTCGGTGGCGCTGGCCAGCGGGGAGACGCCCTTGGGGGCCAGCGCCTCGCCGCGCATGTCGGGCAGCGTGACCGGCAGCTGCTCGTCGGGGACGGGCACCTCGCCGCAGTCGCCGCAGTGGATGATCGGGATCGGCGTGCCCCAGAACCGCTGGCGGGACAGCAGCCAGTCGCGCAGCCGGTAGTTGACCGCGCCCGTGCCCCTGCCCTCGCGCTCCAGAATCTCGATGATCTTGGAGATGGCCTCGACCTTGGTCAGGCCGTCCAGCGGCCCGGAGTTGACCAGGGTGCCCTCGCCCGGCGTGGCCTCGCCGGTCTCGCCCGGGTCGGCCAGGCCGGTGTGCACGACGACCTTCACCGGCAGCCCGAACTTCAGCGCGAAGTCCAGGTCGCGCTGGTCGTGGGCGGGCACGGCCATGATGGCGCCGTGGCCGTAGTCGGACAGCACGTAGTCGGCCGCCCAGACCGGGATGCGCTCGCCGTTGACCGGGTTGACCGCGTAGCGGCCCAGGAAGACGCCGGTCTTCTCCTTGTCGGTGGACAGCCGCTCGATGTCGCTCAGCTTGGCGACCTCGGCGCGGTAGGCCTCGAACTCGGCGCGGTGCTCGTCGGTGACGATCTCGTCGGCCAGCTTGGCGTCCACGGCGACCACGAAGAAGGTGGCGCCGAACAGCGTGTCGGGCCGCGTGGTGTAGACGTGGACCGGCTCCTCGCGGCCCTCGATCTCGAACAGCACGTCGGCACCCTCGGAGCGGCCGATCCAGTTGCGCTGCATGGTCAGCAGCCGCTCGGACCAGCCCTCCTGCAGCTGGTCCATGTCGTCCAGCAGGCGCTGCGCGTAGTCAGTGATCTTGAAGTACCACTGCGTCAGCTCGCGGCGTACGACGTCAGCGCCGCAGCGCTCGCACTTGCCGGCCACGACCTGCTCGTTGGCCAGCACGGTCTGGTCGTTGGGGCACCAGTTGACCAGGCCGCCCTTGCGGTAGGCCAGGCCGCGCTCGAAGAACCGGTTGAACAGCCACTGGTTCCACCGGTAGTAGTCGGGGTCGCTGGTGTGCAGGCGGCGCGACCAGTCGAAGGACAGCGCGTAGCGCTTGAACGAGGTGACCTGCGTCTCGATGTTGGCGTAGGTCCACTCGGCCGGGTGGGCGTTCCGCTTGATCGCGGCGTTCTCCGCCGGCAGGCCGAAGGAGTCCCACCCGATCGGGTGCAGGACGTTGTAACCCTTCTGGTTCCAGTAACGAGCGACCACGTCGCCCAGCCCGAAGGCTTCGGCGTGGCCCATGTGCAGGTCGCCGGACGGGTAGGGGAACATGTCGAGCATGTAGCGGCGCTCGCGCGGGTCGGCGGGGTCTTCGCTCGCCCGGTAGGGTTCCTGCTCCTCCCATCGCTGCTGCCACTTGGCCTGCAGCGCCTGCGGATCGTACTCACTCACGGCTACTGTCCTTCTGGATTGATTCGGACCCCATAAGAAAACCCCCCGTGCACACAACGAGGGGTAGCCGCGACGGCGAGAATCTTCAGGGCCGTCGCGGCCCGCTAAGAAGCAGGGTCGCGGAACGCATGTGTCAAGCCTAGCGCACGTCTTCGGCTGAATGCAGATACTCGATCGAGGTCCGCAGGCACAATGGACCCTTCAGGTCCAGCGAGACCTGATGGTGATGTATCCGTTGTGACCTCATTCGTCCCCTATGAATACCCTTGTCACCGTGGTGTACCCAGCTGAGCCCGAGCGACCAGAGGTCGGCCTGCCGATGCAGGACCCGCCGACGGATCCGCATGGCTTCGCTCGTTTCGCTGCGGAACCACCTGTATCTCCTGGAAAATCCCATGAGATCATGCCTGGTACGTCAAATCCGGATATAACGGGCTATCCGGACAGATCTTCTGGAGGGCCGGCAGCAATGGCAACGGAGAATTCCGGACCACACCTGCCACCGTCCTGGCCAGACGCACCGCGCCGCGACGCGCCCGGCTCCCCCGCAACGGAGGTCCCCATGTCCTGGCCCGAGGCCCCGAGGTCCGCTCAGCAGGATCCGGCGTGGCCCGAGCCGCCGCGCAAGGACGACTCCTGGCCGGAGCCGCCGCGCCGGTCCCGCCCCGAGCCCGCCCGTGCCGATGCTTCGGGACCGCAGTCGTGGCCGGACCTGCCGCCCCAGGGCGCCACCGGTCCCTCCTGGCCGGCCCCGCCGGGCCGCGACGCCACCGGCCCCTCGTGGCCCGAGCCCTCCCCGCAGGGCGCCGCCGGCCCTTCCTCCTGGCCGGACGTGCCGCCCCCGAGCGCGGCGGGCCCGTCCTCCTGGCCCGACTCATCCCCGCAGAACGCCGGGCCGTCGTCCTGGCCGGAGGCGTCCTCTCAGAACGTGCCGTCTTCCTGGCCCGACTCCCCGCCACAGAACGGCCCCTCCTCCTGGTCCGACTCGCCACCGCAGAACGGCTCCTCCTCCTGGTCCGACTCGCCACCGCAGAACGGCCCCTCCTCCTGGTCCGACTCCCCGCAGAACGGCCCGTCGTCGTGGCCGGGTGCCGCGCCGCAGGGCGGGCCGTCGTCCTGGCCGGATGCCGCACCGCAGGGCGGGCGGGGCACCTCGCCCGACCTCCCGCTCCCTGGCGGGCCGCCGCCCTCGTGGCAGGACGGGCCTCGGCAGGGCAGCGCCGGACCGTCCTCCTGGTCCGAGGCGCCGGCCCGGGGCGGCGTGGAGTTCGACTCGGAGTTCGGCTCGCGGGGCGAGGACCGCCCGGTGCCGGACCCGATCCCGGCGTGGGAGCAGCCCCCGCCCCCGTCCGCCGACTCCTGGTCGAACCTCTCCTCCCCCGCCCCCTGGCCCCCCGCGGAGCGGGACAAGGCCGGTGCCCCGGAGCAGGCGACGGCGATGTACCAGGTCGACGACCTTCCGCAGGGCGCGCACGCGCCGCCCCGGCAGTCGCACCCCTCCGAAGAGCGGACGATGACGTACGCCCAGCACACGGAGAACCTGCTCAACGACCGCGCCGCCCCTTCCACTCCCGACATGGACTCATCGAACATCAGCGCCACGCCCCCCGCCGAGGACACCGACGCCCCGCGCCCCGGCTCGAACCTGAGCCGCGACCCCTCGGACCCCGACCGCCCGTTCGTGACCGCAGGCCAGATCAGCGGCTCCCGCACGCCGCCGCCGGAGCGCCAGCAGGAGCTCTGGAACACCGTCTTCGGCGACAACTACCAGGCCATGGGCGACCAGGACCCTCTGGAGGAGGAGAGCCAGGGCAAGCCCATCTGGATCTACGCGCTGGGCGGCTCCGTGGCGATCGCGCTGGTCGCGGCGCTGCTGTGGGCGTTCCTCGCCGGCCCGCTGGCCAGCGACGACCCGGCGGCCTCCAACGCCGTGGCCGAGAAGCCCACGACCTCGCAGAAGCCGAGCGCCACGCGGTCCTCGACCTCGATCGGCGCGCTGCCGAGATACCCGGGCAAGGCCGCCCCGGTCCTCGGCAGGGTGCCCGACGCCGCCGCCGGGATCTCCCTCCCGCGCCTGGGCGGCACGTGGCGGCTGGACACGCGCACCACCGTCAAGGCGACGTACAACTACGACACCCGCCAGTTCGTCCCGATCACGCAGGACAAGAGCGCCCAGCTCATGTCGGGTCCGCTGCCGCAGAATCTGGCCTCGTACTACGAGAAGGACAACCTGGAGCCGGTCATCAAGCAGGTGGTGCTGGACGCGCGCAAGCGCTTCTTCCCCACCGGCAACAAGGTCCGCAAGATCGCCCAGCAGCCGATCAAGGTGGGCGACAACACGGGACGGCTGATCGCGTACTCGCTGACGTCGGAGACCGAGAGGGCCACGATCGTGACGATGGCCGTCAACACCGGCGGCAACCTCCCGGCCATCGTCTACATGTCGATCCCGGCGGAGAGCAAGCAGCTCATGCCCGACATCCGCACGGTCATGAACCAGCTGAGGATCGGCGCCCAGGGCTGATCAGAAGTCGCACTCCATGTGCTTGATCCCGTTGATGAACATGGAGTGCAGCCGGTCGGGGCGGCCGCCCTCGATGCGCGGCACGCGGCGCAGCAACTCGCGGAACATCACCGTGATCTCCCGCCTGGCCAGGTGCGCGCCCAGGCAGAAGTGGGGCCCGGGCCCGCCGAAGCCGACGTGCGGGTTGGGCTGCCGGGTGATGTCGAAGCGGTGCGGGTCGGCGAACACGCTCTCGTCCCTGTTCGCCGACCAGTAGAACAGGACCGCCTTCTCGCCCTTGCGGTAGAGGTGCCCGTTCATCTCGTGGTCCCTGGTGACCTTGCGGCGCATGAAGTTGACCGGTGAGGCCAGCCGGACGATCTCCTCCACGGCTCCGGGCGCGTGCCCGTCGACGTCCTCCAGCCAGAGCGCGCGCTGGTCGGGGTTGTTGGTGAGCAGGCGCAGGCCGTACGAGATGGCGTTCCTGGTGGTCTCGTTGCCCGCCACCACCAGCAAGATGAAGAACGACCCCAGCTCCTGCAGCGTCAGCCGCTCGCCGTCGATGTTGGCGTTGACCAGGGACGACGTCAGGTCGTCCGTGGGGTTTTCGGCTCGATGGGCGGCGAGATCCTGCACGAGCTGCTGCAGCTCCATACCGGCGGCGAGCAGGCGCTCGGCGAGCTGGTCGAGGTCGGCGCCGCCGTATTCGGGGTCGAAGCCGCCGAGGATGACGTTCGAGCGTTCGAAGACGAACTGGTAGTCCCGCTCGGGGATGCCCATCATGTCGCAGATGATCTTCAGGGGGAGGCGCGCCGCGACCTCGGTGACGAAGTCGCAGCCCGGCCCCTTCTCCAGCAGGTCGTCCACGATGCCGACGGCCGCCGCCTCCACGTCCGACTCGAACTGCTTGATCATCTTGGGCGTGAACGCGCGGGAGACGATCCGGCGCAGTCTGGCGTGGCGCGGGTCGTCCATGTTGATCATCGAGCCGAAGTACTCGGCGAACTCGGCGGGCATGTCCGGGATGTTCGTCGCGCCGCCGTCTCCGGAGCAGAAGACCTCGGGGTTGCGGCTGGCCTCGAGGATGTCGGCGTGCTTGACCAGGGCGTGGTAGCCGGGGCCCCTGGGCGCGAAGTCGATCTCCATCTCCTGGAAGAAGGCAGGGGTCTCCAGCGCGCGCAGCCGCTCGAACGCCTCCTCGCGCTCGCTCATGGGCCTGGCCCAGAAGTCGCGATCCGACAGATCGAAGCCAAGAACGCTCATAAGCCCATCTTTTGTGAAAGCAAGCACTTACGTCAATTGGAAAACCAGTGGCTCCCGGCGGCGGGCCGGCTCTAGGGTGGCGCGCATGAAGTTCTTCTTCCACCTCCGGTAGCGATCCGCCGGCGGGTCGCGGACGATCCCACCGCCGGCGATGCGGGACGGCTGAGCGAGCGCCGTCCCGGGTCGCGACGTGGGAGAAGGACACGTGCATACCTTTGCCGTGGCCAGGGCGGTGCATGGCATCGAGCCCCTGGTGGCCACGGAGATCAGACGTTCCCGGCTGGGCGTGGTGCGCGGGGTGCGCCATCGCGAGGTGTGGTTCGAGGCCGCGCCGGGGGCCGACCTGCTGGCCCTGCGGACCGCGGACGACGTGCTGCTGGCCGCCGCCGTGGTGGACGGGATCGGCCACGGCCGCTCCGCGCTGCGCCGGCTGGCCCTCGCGGCCCGTTCCCTGAACGCGGGAGGGCTGGGGTGCCCGGGCAGCGGGGTGGAGGTGTCGGCGTCGTTCGTCGGGCGGCGCAACTACACCCGGTTCGAGATCGAGGACGCGGTCGGGGCCGAGCTGGCGCGGCCGCTGCGGCTGCCGTACCACTCCAGGAGGGACGGGGCGCGGCCGCCGCGGGACGCGATGTCGTGGCGGGTCACGATCGAGGGCGACCGGGCGCTCATCGCGCTGCGGCTGGCGGACCGGCCGCTGCACCGGCGGGCGTACAAGACGGACTCGATCCGGGGCACGCTGCACCCGCCGGTGGCCGCCGCCATGGCGGCGCTGGCCCGCCTCGGGGAGGCGGGGACGGTGCTCGACCCGTGCTGCGGCGCGGGCACGACGCTCATCGAGGCCCACGCGCTGGCGCCAGGGGCGCGTCTCCTGGGCTTCGACCACGACCCGGGCGCCCTCCGCGCGGCGGCCGCCAACGCGCGGGCCGGGGTCGGAGACGGGGCGCCGTTCGGGTGGGGCCTGGCGGACGGCGGGCGGATCCCGGTCGCGGACGCGAGCGTGGACCGGGTGCTGGTGAACCCGCCCTGGGGGCGTCAGGTGCCGCCCCGCGGGCTGCTCGCTCGGGACCTCGGCCCGTTGTGGCGGGAGGTCCGGCGGGTGCTGGCCGGCGACGGGCTCGCCGTGGCGCTGGTGCACGACGGGATCCCGCGCGGGTTCGCGGTGGAGGAGGCGGTCCGGGTGAGCCTCTCGGGGCAGCATCCGGTGATCGCGGTCCTCAGGAAGGAGGCGGGCCGCCTCAGGAGGTGAACCCCCGCGGGCGGACCTGGGTCATCTCGGCCGTGGACGGCGAGCCGAGCCAGTCGAGAACCAGCCGGTTGACCTCGGCCGGGCGCTCCAGGTGAAGGAAGTGCCCGGCGCCCGCCACCAGCTCGGCCCGCGAGCCCGGGGGCAGGTAGCTCATCGCGTTCTTGGCCAGCTCGGCGCTCAGGCATCCGTCCTGGGCGCCGTGCAGGTAAAGGACGGGAGCGGTGAGCCCGCCCTCCAGGGCGGGGTAGCGGCCGGAGGGAGGCGTGGTGCCGAGCATGGCGCGGTAGTAGCCGAGGGCCGCGCTCAGGTTGGCGGGCTCGCCGATGCTGCGCCGTACGAACTCGAGGTCCTCGCGCGCGTCGTAGCCGGGCGACCAGTCGCGCCAGAGGTTCTCGAGGAAGCCGGGGCTCGCGGCGGCCGCCTCGCCCACGGCCGTCTGGAAGAGGAAGACGTAGAAGGACCGCTTGAGCTGCTCGTACTCCAGGAACCCGGCGCCGAGCGAGCCGGGCGGCGGCACCGCGAGCGTGACGGCGCGCCGGAAACGTCCTGCCAGGTGGTACACGGGGAACGCGCCCCAGTCGTGCCCGATGACGACCGCGTCCTCGTCGCCCCCGAGCTCCTCGTGCAGCGCGCGGATGTCGGCGACCAGCGCGGCGTCCTCGTACGCGCCGTCGGCGGGCACCTCGGTGGGCGCGTAGCCCCGCATGAACGGCGCGACCGCGCGGTAGCCCCGCTGGGCCAGCGCGGGCATCAGGTGCCGCCAGGTGTGCGCGGAGTCGGGGAAGCCGTGCAGGCACAGCGCCAGCGGCCCCTCACCCAACGACAGATACGCGAACTCCACTCCGTTGGCGTGGATAGTCCTGATCTCCATGACTGCGAAACCTAGCATTCGGCCCGCCTCAGGAGTACCACTACTCGAAGGGGCCTGTCTCACAGAGGAGAACTCATGCGGCGGGGATGGGTGCTCGCGCTCGCGTCATTGACCATCGTGCTCGTCGTGGTGGACCTGACCGCCGTGACGATCGCGTTGCCCGACATCCGCGCCGGCCTCGGGGCGAGCCTGCCCGAGGTGCAGTGGGTGGTGGACGCGTACGCGCTCACGCTGGCCGCGGTCCTGTTACCCGCCGGGGTCCTGGCCGACCGCTACGGCAGGCGCCGGCTGCTGGCCGTCGGGGTCTCGGTCTTCACGCTGGCCTCGCTGGCCTGCGCCCTGGCTCCGACGGCGCCCCTGCTCGACCTGGCCAGGGGCGTGCAGGGCCTGGGCGCGTCGGCGCTGTACGGGACCACGACGCCGTTGATCGCCTCCGTCTACCCCGAGGGTCCGGAGCGGGGCAAGGCGCTCGGGATCTTCAGTGCGGTCTCCGGCCTGGCCATGACGCTGGGCCCGGTCGTGGGCGGGGCCCTGACGGGGGCGTTCGGCTGGCGGGCCATCTTCCTGATCAACCTGCCGATCGGCGTGTTCGTGCTGGTGGCGCTGCGGCAGCGGGTGGCGGAGTCGCGCGGCAGGGGCCACCTCGACCCGGCGGGGATCGTGCTGGTCGCGGCGGCGCTGTTCGCGATCATCCCGGCGCTCATCCACGACCTCCCGTGGCTGCTGGTGGCGGGGCTGGCGCTGCTGGCGGCGTTCGTGGTCGTGGAGCGGCGCTCGGCCGAGCCGATGATCGACTTCGGGCTCTTCAGGAACGGGGTGTTCGCGGTCGGCTCGGCGACGACGCTGCTCATGCTGGCCGCGCTGCTGGGCGCGTTCACCTACCTCACCCTGTACGTGCAGGGCGAGCTGCACACCAGCCCCGTCGAGGCGGGCACGCGTTTCCTGGCCTTCAGCGCGGCGGCCGTCATCGGGCCCGTCGCGATCGGCCGGGTGCTGCACCGGTGGCCGATGGGTGTGCTCATCGCCGCCGGCCCAGCGCTGATCGCGGTGGCGCTGCTGGTCATGAGCGTCCCCGCGGCCGACCCGTGGACGCCGATCATGTTCGGGCTGTTCCTGGGCGGCCTGGGACTGGGCGCCGGGAACGTCGTCGCCAACCAGGTGGGCCTGACCGCGCCGATGGACCGGGTCGGCATGGCCACCGGCGTCGTGAACACGGTCAAGCAGGTCGGCACGGCGGTGGGCGTGGCCGTGCTGGCGGCGCCGTACCGGGCTGGGGTCGCCTCGATGCTGCTGGTGGCGGCCGGGCTGGCGCTGGCCGGCGCGCTGCTGCCGGTCGCGCTGCTCCGGCGCGCCGGTCAGAAGGTGTAGCTCATGTGCTTGATGCCGTTGATGAAGTTGGACAGCAGGTGGTCGGGCTCGCCCACGGCCTTGATGTGCGGCAGGCGGGTGAACAGCTCGCGGAACATCACGGTCATCTCCCGGCGCGCCAGGTGCGCGCCCAGGCAGTAGTGCGGCCCGGGCCCGCCGAAGCCGACGTGCGGGTTGGGGTCGCGGGTGATGTCGAAGGTGTCGGGGTCGGCGAAGACGGCCTCGTCGCGGTTGGCGGAGTTGTAGAAGAGCAGCACCTTGTCGCCCTTCCTGTACCGCATGCCGTTCATCTCGTGGTCCCGCGTCAGCGTGCGGCGGAACTGGATCACCGGCGTGGCATAGCGGATGATCTCATCGCAGGCGGTGACGATGTGGCCGTCGAAGTTGTTCAGCAGGATCGCGCGCTGGTGGGGGTGCTCGGTGAAGAGCTTGAGGCCGTGCGCGATGGCGTTGCGGGTGGTCTCGCTGCCCGCCACCACGAGCAGGATGAAGAACGACCCGAGCTGCTGCGGGCTCAGCCGCTCCTCGCCGTTGACCAGCAGGCTGACCAGGTCGCCCGTGGGGCGCTTGCGCCGCTCGTCGCCCAGGCGGGCGGCCAGCCGGTTGAGGGAGTAGCCGGCGCGCAGCAGCTTGGCCAGGCCCTTGGCGACGTTGCGGCGGGTGAGCTCGGTGCCGACGCCGGTGTACTCGGGGTCGGCGTTGCCCAGGATGACGTTGGTCTGCTGCAGCACCATGTCATGGAACTCGACCGGGATCCCCATCATGTCGCAGATGACCCGTACGGGGAGCTTGGCGGCCACCTGCGCGACGAAGTCGTCCGGCCCCTGCTCGATCGCCTCGTCCACGATCTCGGCGGCGGCCCTGGCCAGGTCCTCCTCCATCTTGGCCAGGATGCGCGGCGTGAAGGCCCTGGAGACGATCCGCCGTAACTGCGCGTGCTTGGGGTCGTCCATGTTGATCATGGAGCCGAAGTAGACGCTCAGCCAGCGCGGCATGTCGGGGATGCTGTTGGAGCAGGGCTCGCTGCTGAACACGGCCGCGTTCCTGCTGGCCTCGGTCACGTCGGCATGGCGTACGAGGGCGTAGAAGCCGGGACCGCCGCCGATGAACGGCACGATCTGCTCCCGCATGAAGACCGGCCGGTCCATCTGTCTCAGCCTGCGGAAGGCCTCATTGCGCTCGGACTGGGGCAGTCCCCAGAACGGGATCTGCGACAGGTCCAGGTCAGCGGACAGTGTCATATCACACAAGCCTTCTGCAAGTGTCCACTTACG
The DNA here is from genome assembly GCF_043496855.1 of Nonomuraea sp. JJY05. Taxonomy (NCBI): domain Bacteria; kingdom Bacillati; phylum Actinomycetota; class Actinomycetes; order Streptosporangiales; family Streptosporangiaceae; genus Nonomuraea; species Nonomuraea sp. JJY05. The sequence continues at coordinate 150,137 of NZ_JBIEIS010000021.1, read as the reverse complement.
TCAAGGGGCACTTACCGGTGCTTCCCGATCAGATCGGCTGCCTTTTCGCCGATCATGATAGCCGGGGCATGGGTGTGGCCGCGGTTCAACGTCGGCATCACCGACACGTCGACGACCCTGAGTCCTTCGACTCCGCGTACGCGCAGGGAGGGGTCGACCACGGAGGCGTCGTCCGTCCCCATGCGGCAGGTGCCGACCGGGTGGTAGAGCGTCTTGCCGTGCTCGCGCACCCACCGCGCGAGCTCCTCGTCGCTCTCCGGCGCCCAGTACGGCGCCATCGGCCCGCCCGCCCACGGCTTCATCGCGGTCGTGGCGAAGATCTGCTTGGCCGTCTTCAGCCCCGCGACCAGGCGTTTGACGTCGGCCTCGGCGCTCAGGTAGGCGGGGTCGATGACCACGTCCCTGCCGTTGAGCCCGACCCTGCCGCGGCTCTCCGGCTGCAGCAGCACGACCCCGACGGTGAGCCCGTGGCCGGTCGGCGGGGCGAGGCCGTGGTCGACGAACGGCACGGGCGCGAAGATCAGCTCGATGTCGGGGGCGGGCTCCTCCGCCGAGGTCCTGATGAAGGCGACCGCCTCGCCCACGTTCGAGGTGAGCATGCCGGAGCGCAGCACGATGTAACGCAGCAGGTTGCTGATCGACTCGGCCTTGGTCAGCGTCACCGGCTGCTTGCACTCGACGAACACGCCGCTCGAGAGGTGGTCCTGGAGGTTCTTGCCGACCTCGGGCAGCTCGTGCACGACCGTGACCCCGGCGTCGCGCAGCTCGTCGGGCGCGCCCACGCCGGAGCGCATCAGCAGGTGCGGGGAGCCGATCGCGCCCGCGGACAGGATGACCTCGCCCTTGGCCCTGACCTGGGCGCCGCCGCTGTGCTCGATGCCGATCGCGCGCCTGCCGTCGAACACCACCCGGTCCACGGTGGCCCCGGTGATCACGTGGAGGTTGGGCCGGCCCTTGGCCGGGCGCAGGTAGGCGTCGGCCGAGCTCCACCTGCGGCCCCGGTTCTGGGTGACGGGGGTGGGGCAGTAGCCCTCGTTGGAGGGGCCGTTCAGCTCCTTGAGCCGGGTGAGCCCGAGCTCCTCGCACGCCTTGAGGAAGGCGGCGGTGGTGACGTTGGGGCTGCGCAGCTCGGAGATGTAGAGAGGCCCGGAGGTGCCGTAGACGCCGCCCTCGTTGCTCCCGACGCGGTGCTCGGCCCTGGTGAAGTAGTGCAGGACCTCGCTGTAGGACCAGCCGGGGATGCCCCACTGGTCGTAGTCGTCGCGGCAGCCGCGCACCCACATCTGGGCGTTGAGCGAGGACGAGCCGCCGATCACGCGGCCCCTGGGCCAGTAGAGCTCGCGGCCCGACATCTCGCTCTGTTTGGCCGTGGTGTAGTTCCAGTCGTAGTCGGTCTTGAACAGCTTGGCGAAGCCCGCGGGCATGCGGATCTCGAGCTTGTCGTCCTGGCCGCCCGCCTCGACCAGCGCGACCGTCACGCCGGGATCGGCCGAGAGCCTGTTGGCCAGCACGCACCCGGCGGAACCCGCCCCGACGATCACGTAGTCGTACTCCATGGCTCCTCCAAGTAACTTGGTACTTGCTTACTCCAGGCGGGGCTGCACGTCCATATGGAGTTGTGACCTGGGTTACCTACCAGTCGGTATGGGGTGCTGCGAGGATGGCGGCCAAGCCCCGGTTTTGAGGAGGAAGGCGTCATGCTCAACCTGTCGACCGTCCTGGAGGACAGCGCCAGGAACACCCCTGACGGAACCGCCATCGTCTTCGGCGACATGCGGCTGCCGTACTCCATGATCGACACCGTTGCCAACCAGGTCGCGAACCTCCTGGTCGCCCGTGGCGTCGGCAAGGGAGACAAGGTCGCGCTGGCGTGCCCCAACCTGCCGTACTTCCCGTTCGTCTACTTCGGCATCCTCAAGGTCGGCGCCACGGTGGTGCCGCTCAACGTGCTGCTGCAGTCGCGGGAGATCACCTACCATCTCGGCGACAGCGACGCCAAGGCCTTCTTCTGCTTCGAGGGCACCCCCGAGCTGCCGCTGGGCGAGCGCGGCAAGGCGGGCTTCGAGGCCGCGGAGGGCTGCGAGCACTTCTTCGTGCTGCCCGCGACCCCGCTCGCGACCGAGTCCGAGTACGGCGAGTCGATCTGGGCGGCGCTGGGCGGCATGGCGGGCGAGTTCGAGACCGTGCAGACGGCACCGGACGACACCGCGGTGATCCTCTACACCTCGGGCACCACGGGCCAGCCCAAGGGCGCCGAGCTCAGCCACCAGAACATGCTGCTGAACGCCATGGTCTCCGACAAGATGTTCCCCCGCTCCGACGAGGGCGACACGTATCTTGCGGTCCTGCCGCTGTTCCACTCCTTCGGCCAGACCGTGGTCATGAACACCGGTTTCCTGCGCGGCGCCACCGTCGTGCTGCTGCCGCGCTTCGACCCGGGCGACGCGCTGGCGCTCATGGCCAAGGAGGGCGTCACGTTCTTCGCCGGGGTGCCGACGATGTACTGGGGCATGCTCACCAAGATCCACGCGGACGGCGCGGAAGTCCCCCGCTCCCTGCGCGTCGCCGTCGCGGGCGGCGCGTCCTCGCCGGTGGAGGTGCTCAAGGACTTCGAGCGCACCTTCGGCATCGGCATCCTGGAGGGGTACGGCCTGTCGGAGACGTCGCCGGTGGCCAGCTTCAACCAGCTCGGCCGCCCCACCAAGCCCGGCACCATCGGCACCCCGATCTGGGGCGTGGAGATGAAGCTGGTCGACGGCGACTGGAAGACCGTCGAGGGCGAGGGCCCCGGCGAGATCGCCATCCGCGGCCACAACGTCATGAAGGGCTACTACGGCCGCCCGGAGGCGACGGCCGAGGTGATGAACGACGGCTGGTTCCGCACGGGCGACATCGCGACCCGTGACGCGGACGGCTATTATTCCATCATCGACCGGGCCAAGGACATGATCATCCGTGGTGGCTTCAACGTCTATCCGCGGGAGCTCGAAGAGGTCCTGATGACCCATGAGGCCGTGTCGCTGGCCGCCGTGGTGGGGGTCGCGCACGAGTCCCACGGCGAGGAGATCAAGGCGTACGTCATCCCCGCGCCCGGCTCGGCGATCACCGAGGACGAGCTGATCGCCTGGGCCAAGGACAACATGGCGGCCTACAAATACCCCCGGATCGTCGAGTTCCGCGACTCCCTGCCGATGACGGCCACGGGCAAGATCCTCAAGCGCGAGCTGCGGTAACCGGTCGACTCCTTTCCCTCAGGCGCGGGCACTCTGCCCGCGCCTTTCTTCATCGGAGGTCTTGTGGCGGACGGATACGTCGTCATCACCGGAGGGCCGGGTGCCGGGAAGAGCACCCTGGTCGAGCACGTCGCGTCGCTGGGGTTCCGGGCGCAGCCGGAGGCCGGGCGGGCGATCATCCGGGACCAGGTGGCGATCTCGGGGCCGGCGCTGCCGTGGCTGGATCCGGGGCTGTTCGCCGAGCTGATGTTGTCGTGGGACCTGCGGTCCTACCACGCCGCCGTCCCGGAGGCGGGGCCCGTGGTCTTCGATCGGGGGCTGGTCGACACGATCGGATACCTGCGCGTGCTGGGGCGTACGGTGCCGGGGCACCTGCACAACGCGGCGCGGACGTACCGCTACCACCGGCGCGTGTTCGCCGCGCCGCCGTGGCCGGAGATCTACGAGCACGACAGCGAGCGGAGGCAGAGCCTCGGAGAGGCCGAGCGGACGTACGAGGCGGTCGTCCGGGCCTACACGGACTACGGCTATTCGGTGGTCACGCTGCCCCGGGCGCCGGTCGAGGAGCGGGCCGCGTTCCTCATCCGCGCGGCCGGCTGGCCGGCACGTACTTGAACGACACCGCCTCCATCAGCGGCCGGCGCCGGGTGTTGTGGAAGGACGCGATGCGCCACCTGCCGTCGGCCTCGCGGACCAGCGTGTACGTCTGCACCTTGGTCAGCTTGGCGGGGCGCTTCTTGGCCACGTCTCCCCTGCCGGTGACCACGGCGGTGCCGGGGCCGTAGAAGCGCACCTCCGCGATCTCGTTGAACATCTTCGTGCCCTTGAGCACCGTGTCGAAGAGGGCCTGGTGACCGGCGGCCACGTCGTGGCGGCCGTGGTAGACGGTGCCGACGAAGGTCGTGTAGCCGGCGTCCTCCGTGAAGCACGCCCCGTACGCGACGCCGTCGCCGCTGTTCCAGGCGCTCTCCAGCTCGGCGAACAGGTTCTGGATCTCGCTGCTGATCATTTCCGCTCCCTCTGATATTATTTGCGCTAGTTAAGTCTCTGCTCTCATGCAGATATCAACTTAAAGAAGAGGAGTGGGGCTTGTCAACCGACCCGAGCGCCGTCTTCCGGCGCTACCTGAGCGCGATCGTGCTCAACAGCCTGGCCGCCGCCGAGGCCGCCGGGCTCAACGCCACCGACTACTACGCGCTCAACCTGCTCGACCTCACCGGGCCGCTCACCTCCGGCGAGCTGGCCGCCCAGACGGGGCTGACCACCGGCGCCACGACGCGGCTCATCGACCGCCTGGAGCAGGGCGGGTACGTACGCCGCGCGCCGGACCCCGCGGACCGGCGCAAGGTGATGGTCGAGTCGGCCGGCCGGCCGGAACGGCTCGACGAGGTGCTGGCGGGGACCAGGACGCGGCTGGCCGAGCTGCTGCGGGGATATCCGGAGGCGGAGCGGGCCACGCTGTTCGACTTTTTCGAGCGGGCCGCGACGGCGTACCTGTCGGCCACCGACGAGCTCGTCGCGGCGAGGGACGCATGACCCGGCGCCTGGCCCTCTTCGACCTGGACAACACGCTGATCGACCGGCTGGGCGCCTTCAAGCTGTGGGCCGCCGAATTCGCCGCCACGCGAGGGCTCGGCGAGGGGGCGGCGGCGTGGCTGGTGGAGGCGGACGCGGACGGGTCCGTGCCGATGGGCGCCTTTTTCGGGCTGGTACGCGAGCGGTTCGGGCTGGCCGAGCCGGCCGATGAGCTGTGGGCGTCGTACCGGGCCCGGCTGCCGCACCTGGTCCACTGCCCCGGCGAGGTGCTCGACGGGCTCGATCGGCTGCGGGCGGCCGGCTGGGCCGTGGGCATCGCGACGAACGGGATGGCCGACAACCAGACCGGCAAGATCGAGCGCACGGGGCTCGCGACCCGCGTGGACGGCTGGGCGATCTCCGGGGCCGAGGGCGTGCGGAAGCCCGACGTACGGCTGTTCGAGATCGCGGCCCGCAGGTGCGGCGCGTCGCTGGAGCCGGGCGGCTGGGTCATCGGCGACGACCCGGAGAAGGACATCGCGGGTGGCCGCCGGGCGGGGCTGCGCACGATCTGGATCGACCGGGGAGTCACCGGCGAGGTTGTGGCCGATCACACGGTGACCGACGCGCTCTCCGCCATCGAGCTGCTAATGCGGGTGAATTGAGCCGCCCGGATCGATAGCGTGGCCGGATGCGGGACAGGCCGGATTCGTTCGACGAGGGGCTGCTGCTGCCCGCGCTCGGCGCGTGGGGCATCGGGGCGCGCACGCTGGACTACGCGCCGGTCGGCTTCGGCGACTACCACTGGGTCGCGGACGGGCGCTGGTTCATCACGGTCGCGGACGTACGGCGGCGCGGCTTCGACGGGCTCCGGCCGGCCATGGACACGGCCGCGGCGCTGCGGGCGGAGGCGGGGCTCGACTTCGTGGTGGCACCGCTGCGCACCGCCGACGGCGCGACACTCCTGCGGCTCGACCGCCACCGGTGGGCGATGAGCGTCTTCCCCTACACCGACGGCCTCGCCGGTGAGTTCGGCCAGGAGCAGCCGGCTGGAGACCGCGCCGCGATCATCGACCTGCTCGCCGCCCTCCACGCCACGCCGCCGCCCCTGTCCACTCCCCCGCGCCCCCTGGAGCTCCCGGGCCGGGCCGGGCTGGAGCAGGCGCTCCAGGACACGCGCCTGCCCTGGCTGGGCGGCCCGTACGCGGAGCCCGCCAGGGAGGTGATCGCCGACCACGCCGGCGTGCTGCGCCACAGGCTCGCGGAGTTCGACCGGACGGCGGCCGGCACCGGCGAGCCCGTCGTGACGCACGGCGAGCCGCACCCGGGCAACCTGCTGCGTTCGGGCGGGCGGTGGCTGCTGGTCGACTGGGACACGGTAGGACTTGCGGCACCCGAACGCGACCTGTGGCTGGTCGCCAGGGACGCCGACGACCTGGCCCGCTACGCCGACACCACCGGCCGCACCCCCGACCCGGCGGCGCTGGAGCTCTATCGGCTGCGGTGGGCCCTCGACGACGTGGCCGAGTTCGTGCAGTGGTTCCGCTCGCCGCACGGGCGCACGCCGGACGCCGAAGAGAGCTGGGACGCCCTCACCGGCACCCTCGAATCCCTGGCGTCCTAGCGCGACGGCCTCGCCCTGCTGGATTCGTGAATCTTACTCTTGCTTCCATGCGCACTGTAGCCATAAGGTCACTCTTAGCAACTGCGTTCGCCAAAGGAGATCACGTGGGCAGGCACGCCAAGCCCCATAGTCCCAAGGACGAGCCACCAGAGCCCCAAGAGGACTCCACAGAGGACGAGATCCACGCCAGCCGTGGGAAACACGCCAAAGACCGGCAGCCGTCACAGTAGACGCACCGCTCCCCGCCAGGGGACGGTGCGCCATTGAACTTGCGTAACCTGCAAGCTAACTTGCAGTTTATGAAACGACCGCCACCCGTCCTGCTCCCGTTGCTGCGCTCCCCCTTCCAGGGCGAGCTGCTGGCCTGGCTGTTCCTGCACCCGGGCGAGGAGTATTCACAGGTCGAGCTGGCCACGAGGTTCAAGGTCTCGCCCTCGACCGTGACTCGGGAGATCGATCGGCTGGCCGCGGCGGGTCTGGTGGTCACTCGGAAGGCAGGCAACATGCGGATGGTCAGCGCCGATACGAACGTGGTCGTGGCCCGCCCGCTGACCGAATTGCTGGCATTGACCTATGGCCCGGTGGCCGTGCTCGGTGAGCAGCTGGCCGGCATCGCCGGCATCGAGGAGGCCTGCATTTACGGCTCCTGGGCCGCACGCTACTCCGGCGAGCCGGGCAGGGTGCCGAACGACGTGGATGTCCTGGTCATCGGCACCGCGGACGAGGACGAGCTTTACGACGCCGCCAGGGCCGCGGAGCGGCAGCTCGGCCGCGAGGTGAACATCCGCCGGCTGAGCCGCGAGGAGTGGGACTCCTCGGAGAGGGATCCTTTTCTGGAGACGGTCAAGGCCCGGCCGCTCGTACGCCTCACGATCGGCAAGGGTGAGGTTCGATGAGATGGGAACAAGGGCGTGCCGCGATCGAGGGCATGCTGGCCCGCGGCGAGCTCGAGAAGGTCGCAGCGAGTCGTTCGCAGGCCGAGGAGCTGCTCGACCAGGCCGGTAAGCACGTCGCGATGCAACCTTTCTGACAGGGGGCTCGCTGGTCAACCGCCCAGGAGGAAGGCCAGCGCGTCAGGGGCGAAGCGCTTGTCGGTGAATGTGGCGTTGTGGCTTCGACCCGGGTAGACGACGAGCCGGGCCTCGGGAATGCCTTCGACCGTCTGCCGGGCCAGGTCCAGCGGGTAAACGAGATCCTTTTCGCCGTGGATCAGCAGCGTGGCCGCCTTGATGTCGTGCAGCCGCCCGCGCAGGTCGAAGCCGTCCTCGGCGTTGAGCACGGTGACGGCGTCGGCGTGGTCTCCGTGGCCGCCGTCCGCCAGCCACAGCACGCCTTTGAGCAGTGCGCGGCCGATCGTCGACTCGGTGACGATCTCGGCCAGGGCGGGGCTGGGCCGCCTGCCCTGACGTGCGCGTTCGATGTAGCCGCGCTGGGCTCGCCGGCCGGCGGGGCCCAGGGTGCAGGCCGTGCCGGCCAGGACCAGGCGGTCGATCAGGTGGGGCTGGTCGGCGGCGAGCTGCAGGGCGATGGAGCCGCCGGTGGAGATGGCCAGCATGCGCACCGGGCCTTCGAAGGTGGCGGCGATCGCTCGCGCGTAGACGGCGGCGAGGTCGGCCATCGTCGTGGCCGGCGGCAGCCCGGGTGGGCGATTGACGACGTAGACGGTGAAATCTCTGGTGAACGGTCGCACCAGCCGCATGGTGGACCAGCGCGCCAGGCCGGTCGGGTTGGCCGCCTGCGGGGTGTGGAGCAGGACGACCAGGGGTGGTCCGTCACCGGCCGACAGGTACGGCAGGTCGTTCAGCATGGTGAGCCCTTCTGTGACGGCGTCGATCAGGCGACTCCTACTCTAGCTGCCTATGAACGAATTGGTCATTCGTTCATAGACTCACCCTTTAGAGCTGGACAGTTGCGCGCTGAAACAAGTTCGAAGTAGTCTCTCGTTAAATCGTCCAGCACTGAACTACTTTCGAACGGAGCGCCGTCATGTACCCCAGCGAACTCACCGGCACCTACACCATCGATCCCGCGCACAGCCGGTTCGGCTTCATGGCCCGCCACGCGATGGTCACCAAGGTTCGGGGCAGCATCCCCGTCAAGGAGGCCACCGCTTCCCTGGACGCGGGCAACCCGGCCGCCTCCGCCGTTCACGTGGTCCTCGACGTGGCCGGCATCCAGACCGGCAACCAGCTCCGTGACGACCACCTGCGCACCGGCGACTTCCTGGACGCCGCCGCGCACCCGTACATCACCTTCGACGCCACCGACGTCAAGCACATCGGCGGCGACAGCTTCGAGGTCACCGGCGAGCTGGCCATCCGTGGCGTGACCCGCCAGGTCACCGTCCCCCTCGACTACACCGGCACCGCCATCGACGCCCAGGGCCTGACCCGGGTCGGCTTCGAGGGCAGCACCGTGATCAACCGCAAAGACTTCGGCATCACCTACAACGCGGTACTGGAGACCGGCGGCGTGATGATCTCCGAGAAGATCACGCTCGAGTTCGACCTGTCCGCCGTCAAGACAGCCTGACCACCTTCTCCTGAAAGCACATGTGAAAGCGACAGCGTCATGCGTAACCTCACCGTCCCCGCCCTGGCCGCCGCCCTCGCCCTGACCATGGCCGTCACCCCCGCCCAAGCCGCGGACCAGCGGTGGGCCGCAGCCTGGGGAAGCGCCGCCCAACCAGCCACCGCCAGCACGCCCTGGTACGGCACCAACTGGTCCCAGGAGGGCTTCGCCCGCCAGACCCCCGAGACCCTGCGTCAAGTCGTCCGCGTCAGCACCGGCGGAACCTCCGTACGCGTCAAGCTCTCCAACGTCTACGGCACCGCTCCACTGACCGTCGACGGAGCCGCGATCGCCGGGGCCCTCCAGGGAGCCGCCACGGGCCGTCCGCGTTCCTTGACCTTCGCCGGCCGCCCGGGCGCCGTCATCCCGCCGGGCCGCGAACGCCTCAGCGATCCCGTGCCCCTCCCGGTCCGCCCGCTGGACAAGCTCGCCGTGACCCTGCGCTTCACCCGGCCCACCGGGCCGGCCACCTTCCATCACTTCGCCCAGGCCACCTCCTACCGGGCCACCGGCGACCACCTCGCCGACACCGCAGGCAGCGCGTTCGCCGACACCAGCAACTCCTGGTACTACCTGACCGGCATCGACGTCGCCGCCCCGCGCCGCACCGGCTCCGCGGTCACCTTCGGCGACTCCCTCACCGACGGCGTCGGCTCCACTATCGGGGCCGACAACCGCTACCCCGATCGCCTCGCCGAGCGCCTGGCCGCTGACGGCCGATCCCTCGGCGTGGTCAACGCCGGCATCGGGGGCAACCGCTTGCTGACCGACTCCCCCGAGTACGGACAGAACGGACTCGCCCGCTTCCAGCGCGACGTCCTCGACCGGTCCGGTGTCCGCACGGTCATCGTCATGCAGGGCGTCAACGACCTCGCCGAATGGAACAAACCCCATCAGGCGACCGCCGCCCAGATCATCGACGGCCACAAGCAGCTCATCCAGGCCGCCCGCGCCAGAGGCGTCACGGTCATCGGCGCCACTCTGATGCCCATGAAGGGCGCCGCCCTCGCCTACAGCCCGGCGGCGGAGGCCGTACGCGACGAGGTCAACCACTGGATCCGCACCGGCGGCGCCTATGACCACATCGTCGACTTCGACGCCGTGGTCCGGCACCCCGACGACCCCGACTCCGTACGGCCGCAGTACGACTCGGGCGACGGCATCCACCTCAACGACGCCGGCTACCGCGCCATCGCGCAAGCCGTCGACCTCGCCACCTTGTGATGCCTTCCGCACGAGGTGGCCGGGAGGCCGCCGCCCCTGGAGCCGACGGGGTTGTCACTGCATGGCGGTTTCGGTCATCTCCTTGATGTGCGCGTTACGCAGCAGGATCAGCGTGGTCAGGTAACGCCGCAGGACGAGAGCCTCGGCGAGAGTGCCCAACGGACCAGCGGGCGCGGCGAAATCGACGACGTCTTTCATGAGGGTCGCCTCGACGCCGCTGTCACCGTCGGGTGTCGGTTCGAAGGTGTGCGCGTGGCGCCAATACCGAAACGGGCCGCTTACTTGTTCGTCGACGAAGTACGAGGGGCGGATGTAGGCGCTGATCGTCGAGGTCAGGTGCCAGGTGAGGCCGAAGTGCCGCGCTCGCCACGTGACTTGATCGCCCAGGGACAGCTGTCCGGAAGTGACCCCTGCGACTGCTTGCTCGCGCGAGGCGCGCATGGAGGAGGCGTGCAGCTCGACCGACAAGGACGCATCGAAGACGACCGGCGGTGGCGCGAGGACCAGGGTGGCCACCTCGAAACGGGACATGCGCGGATCTTAGCCATCAGGCGGAAGACGTCACCGTGCGGGTGCGACGCTCTGGGGATCGATTCGGGCCGGGGCCTTGGGAGGCGCTGGCTGAGCGCTGCAGCGCCTCCCAAGGCGAAGGCCGTGCCTCAGGGCCAGTTGAGGGACGGACGGAGGGGGACGCTGGAGCGGCCGTTCTTGTCGAGCTTGACGCCCAGCACCTGGTGGAGCTGGACCTTGTTGCGCTCGAAGCCCACGATGCAGCCCGCCATGTACAGGGCCCACACCCGGGCCGTGCCCATGCCGACCTCCTCGACCGCGTCCGACCAGTTGGCGTCGAGGTTGTCGCACCAGTGGCGCAGCGTCTTGGCGTAGTGCTCGCGCAGGTTCTCCTCGTGGCGGATCTCGAAGCCGGTGTCCTCCATCTGCCTGACCAGCCAGCCGACCGACTCCAGCTCGCCGTCGGGGAAGACGTACCGGTTGATGAAGCCGCCCTTGTTGAACGTCTTCTCCTTGCCGGTCGGCCGCGTGATGCAGTGGTTGAGGATCCGGCCGCCCGGCTTGAGCTTGCCGTACAGGAACTCGAAGTACGACGGGACGTTGGCCTTGCCAATGTGCTCGGTGAGGCCGATCGAGCTGACCGCGTCGAAGTTCGACTCCTTGACGTCGCGGTAGTCCATGAAGCGGACCTCCGCCAGGTCCTGCAGGCCCGCGTCCGCGATGGCCTTCTGGGCCCATTCGGCCTGCTGGCGGCTCAGCGTCACGCCGAGGGCCTTGACGCCGTAGTGCTTGGCGGCGTGCATGACCATCCCGCCCCAGCCGCAGCCGACGTCCAGCAGGCGCATGCCCGGCTTGAGGTCGAGCTTGCGGGCCACCAGGTCGAACTTGGCGTACTGGGCCTCCTCGAGCGTCGCCTCCTCCGAGGGGAAGACGGCGCACGTGTAGGCCATGGACGGCCCCAGGACCCACTCGTAGAAGCGGTTGGAGACGTCGTAGTGGTGGTGGATGGCCTCGGCGTCGCGCTGCTTGGCGTGGCGGGAGCCCAGTTTGGCCAGGGCACTCTGACGCATCTCCTGCGGGGGCGGCGGCACCCGCATGAGGAGCGGTTTGACGCCCAGGGCACGCACGGCGGCGATCTTCTCCTGGGTGGTCAGGTCGTTGGTGGTGATGTTCCACATGCGGTCGAGCAGGGTGTACATGTCGCCGTGCACGTCGATGTGGCCGGAGATGTACGCCCTGGCCAGGCCCAGCTCGCCGGGCGCCTGTGCCATGTACGCGACCGCGATCGGCGACTTGACCTCGATGGCCAGGTCCGCCCCGTCCGGCCCTGCCTTGCTGCCGTCGTACGCCTGGAACGCGACGTTCGCTCCCGTGCCGACGATTTTCTCAAAGATGGTTGCCAGCGCCACAGCTCACCTTCCCGCTACACATTTTTCGTAGAGGTCAAGCAGGCGACCGTTCGGGTCGTATTCCCGCTTGACAGGCCAGTAGGCGTCGCCGTTGTACAGCTGCCAGAACTGCTCGCGAGCGTAGAACGAGGTCGAGTAGAGCGACTTGTGACCGTCGAGCTGGTGTACCTCGTGCTCGATCAGCCGGTTGTAGTAGCCGTCGAACTGCCCCCGCGGCAACGGCACCATGCCCCAGAATCCGAAGTTGACGTAGAGCCTGCCCGGCTCCAGAGGGTAGAGCGGCCAGCGCGAGCTCGCACGCAGCGGGCACATCCACACCGGTGTCATGCCCACCTTGTCGTGGAAGAACTCCAGGAACTCCGCCCCCCGCTCGACCGGAGCCTCGACGTCCTGGATCACGGACTCCTGCACGGGCTGGTCGCGCCACCTGTCGATGCGGGCGGTCACGCCGTACTTCCTGTCCAGCGCCACCAGGCGACGGTAGACGTCGGAGCGCATCCAGCGGCGTGGCATGAGGGAGCGTACGACGGGCTGCTGCACGCCGAACGCCCGCGAGCACCAGAACCAGTCGGTGTCCCAGCGCCACAGGTAGTCGCGCACGGTCAGCCAGTCGCGGTTGCGCTGCGTGATGGACTGGTAGTAGATGCGCATCCCCGTGTAGTCGGAGACATAGGGGGCGCGCTCGGCGAACCGGCCGACCGTGATGTACATCTCCCCCGGGTTGAAGTAGACGCCGTCGACAAAGTCGACATTCTCCCCGTCGTGCACCATGCTGTCGCAGATCTCCTGCAGGGCCAGCATGCACTTGGCCGCGTCCGTGAACTTGACGTGCGTGAGATGCACGTACGGCTGGACCTTGCGGAGCTTGATCCGGATGCGCAGCGCGTAGCCCAGCGTGCCGTAGGAGTTGGGGAACGCGCGGAAGAGCTCCCGGTGCTCGTTGTCGTCGCGAGCCACGACGACGCGCCCGTCACCGGTGAGGATCTCGAGCTCCTCGACCGACTCGTGCGGCAGACCGTCCCGGAAGCTCGTGGACTCGATGCCGAGCCCGGTCACGGCGCCGCCCAGCGTGATCGTCTTGAGCTGCGGCACCACGTACGGCATGAGCCCGTACGGCAACGTGGCGTCCACCAGGTGCTCGTACGTCGTCATGCCCTGGACCTCGGCCGTCATGGTCTCAGGGTCGACGCTGATGACCTCGTCGAGATCCCTCGCCGAGAGCTTGGCCGTCCTACCCCCGTCGCGGAACCTGAACAGGTTGGACGTGGACTTGGCCAGGCGAGGGGCGGCACCGCCCGGGATCTCGGCGTACGACTGCCGGATCTGCTCTACTGCCCGTTGGTGTGTCGACATCTTCGTCGGCACGGCAAGCACCCCCTTGAGCTGGTAGAGATCGTCCGTAAGAAGGTATCTCCCGTGAGCGACCTCGAATAGACCGGGGTCGTTAAAGACACGAAAACTGTTCATAGTGACAGGTGAAATGCCTACGTGGTAGGCGATTGCGTAAACTTTCTGCGGATCGTGGAGCTTGCGGCATTGAGCACGTTATGCACCTCGCGGCCCTCGACGGCGGCGGCGAGATTGTCCAGAGTGGCCGTGAGCAGACGGCCCGTGGCCTCCGGCGTGACGCCCGCGACATGCGGCGACAGCAAGACGTTCGGGAGGTCCCTCAGCGGGTCGTCCGCCGGCAGCGGCTCCACGTCGAAGACGTCGAGCGCCGCGCCGCCCAGGTGGCCCTCGCGCAGGGCCGTGACGAGGGCCGCTTGGTCCACCACGCCGCCCCGCGCGGCGTTCACGAGCAGGGCGCCCTGCTTCATGCGGCCGGGGTCGACGAGGCTCCGGGTCTCGTCGGACAGCGCGATCACCACGACGAGCACGTCACTGGAGGAGACCAGCTCCGGCAGGTCCGTGAAGCCGGGGTCCGCGCGCGGCGTGCGGGTCCAGTAGGAGACGTGGCAGCCGAGGGCGCGGAACATCTCCGCGCACGTGGCGCCGATGGGGCCGTACCCGACGATGCCGACGCGGCGACCTCGTAGCTCGTAGGGCTGCAGGCCCTGCTGCGGCCACTCCCCCGCGCGTACGGCGGCGTCGGCGGCGCCCAGCTTGCGCGACAGCGAGAACGTGGCGGCCAGGCACCACTCCGAGACCGCCACCGCGCTGACGCCCGGCGTGTTGGCCAGCGGCACCCCGGCCGCCGCCAGGGCGTCGAGGTCGTGGCCGTCCACGCCCACGGACGGCTGCTGCACGAATGCCAGCAGGGGCGCGGCCTTGACCGCCTCGGCGTCCATCGCGAGCGTGCCCGTCCAGTCGCCGAGCACGATCTCCGCCTCCGGCAGCGCGGCCAGGAGCGCGTCCCTGTCGCGGGTCGCGGGCACGCGTACGGTCACCTGGTCGCCCAGCGGGGCGAGCAGGTGGCGCATGAGCTCTTCGGGGAGCGGGGGCAGCGCGAGCAGGTTCCAGGGGCTCATGCCCCCACAGTAAAGCTGCTGATCACCTGCCGCATCAGTCCCCTGTTACGCATCCACTGGGCCTCGTTGACCGTCCAGGACAGGACGTACGCCGTGTTGCCGACCGCGACGGCCCGCCGCACCTCGTGGTACCGGGTGCCCGGCGTGGCCCACGGGGCGTCGCCCCCGGTGCCCGCGGTCCAGGAGAACTCCCACTCCACGGCCTTCGTGCCCTGGTGCACGACCACCCTGCGGCCGCGGTTGACCACGTCCTGGGCGTTCTGGGCGACGGTCTCCTGCGCGTCGCGCATGAGCTGGTGCGGGTCGACGGAGGAGTAGACGGCCTCCACCCCGAGATGCGCGTTCCGGTCCCGGCGCGTCCACTCGGTGTAGGCCTCCTTGAGGGCGCCGCGCCAGCCGGTGGGCCGCATGATGGACCAGCCGTCCCGCGACTTCCACGCCCGCACGATCGGGACGGCCCTGGTCACGCTGGGCGTCGGGGTGGGTGTCGTGCTCGGCTCCGACGTGTCCGTGGCCGTCGGCGTGAGCGGGCGGGTCGCGGCGGCCGGCTGAGCGGTCTGCCGCGGGGCGCCCTCCGCCGGGGACGCGAGCTTGAAGTACGCCACCGAGCCGCCGGCGATCACCAGGACCGCCGCCGCGGCCGCCGCGAGCACGGCCCGGCCCCGGCCGCCGCCCGGTTTCCGCTCCGGCACGTCCCGGTCGGCGCTCGCGGGCTTGGCCGTGAGGATGGCCTGCAGCAGCCGGTCGGCCTCCGCGGCGTCGACCCGCTGCTCCGGCTCCTTCCGCAGCAGCCCGCGCAGGATCGGATGCATGATCGGCGGGATCCTGCGGTAGTCGGGCTCCTCGCTGAGCAGCGCGTTGAGCGTCGACATGGGGTCGCCCCGCTCGAACGGCGAGCGGCCCACCATGCACGCGTACAGGGTGGCGCCGAGCGACCACAGGTCGGAAGGCGGTCCCGCGTGCTCGGCGCGGACCCGCTCGGGAGCGAGGAAGCTCGGCGAGCCCGTGACCATGCCGGTCTTGGTGAGCGACGGGTCGCCCTCGGCGGTGGCGATGCCGAAGTCCATGAGCACGACCCGGCCGTCCTCGGCCATCAGGATGTTGCTCGGCTTGACGTCGCGGTGCAGGATGCCCGCCTCGTGGGCAGAGCGCAGCGCGGACAGCACCTGCCGGCCCAGCTCGGCCGCCTCCCGCACCGGGAGCGCGCCGGAGGTGAGCACGACCTCCTCGACCGTGGGATGGCGCAGCAGCTCCATCACGATCCACGGCCGGCCGCCCTCCTCGACGACGTCGTAGATCGCGACGACGGACGGATGGCTCAGCTTGGCCGCGGTGCGGGCCTCACGGGCGGTCCTTAAAAGCTGGCGCTCCTGCTCGCCCGGCGACAGCCCGTCGGGCAGCAGCACCTCCTTTATGGCGACCTGCCGGTTGAGCAGGGTGTCCTGCCCCTCCCAGACGACGCCCATGCCCCCGCGGCCCAGTTCGCGTACTAACTGGTAGCGTCCCGCGATGAGCCGGTTGCTATCCGAAACCATGTCCTACCCCTGTTGACCACCCGAACACAGTGGGCAAGTTTCCCATACCTCCCACCTCTTCGCCGGAAGGTCGCGAAGGCCGCTTGCGATAGATCACCGAAGGTTGTTCTACTGGGGAGATGCCTGAAGTTCACAGCGGCCCGCTCGCCGGGGTACGCGTACTGGAGCTCGCAGGGCTCGCACCTGGGCCGTTCGCCGGGATGATGCTGGCCGACCACGGCGCCGAGGTGCTGCGCGTGGACCGGGTCAAGGCGGTCTCCGACCGGCCGCGCGGCGATGTCATGGACCGCGGCAAGCGCACGATCGGGCTGGACCTGAAGTCCCCCGAGGGCGTGGCCGCGTTCAAGGAGCTCGCGCGGCACGCCGACGTCGTGATCGAGGTGTTCCGCCCGGGGGTGGCCGAGCGGCTCGGCATCGGCCCCGGCGACCTCCACGCGGTGAACGAGCGGCTGGTCTACGGCCGGATGACCGGCTGGGGCCAGGACGGGCCGCTCGCGTCCACGGCCGGCCACGACATCGACTACGTCGCGATCTCCGGCGTCCTGTCGATGCTGGGGCGCGAGGGCGGCCCGCCGACCCCGCCGATCAACATCCTCGGCGACTTCGCCGGCGGCGGGCTGATGCTGGCGTACGGGGTGCTGCTCGCCCTGTTCGAGCGGGAGCGCACCGGCAAGGGGCGGGTGATCGACGCGGCCATGGTGGACGGGGCGGCGATCCTGTTCTCGATGTTCTACCAGGCGGCGCAGAGCGGCTACTGGGGGCCCCGCGGCACCAACCTGCTCGACACCGGCGCCCCGCAGTACGACACGTACGAGACGGCCGACGGCGAGTTCGTGGCCGTGGGCTCGCTGGAGCCGCAGTTCTGGGACGCGATGGTGAGCCTGATGGGGCTGACCGACCTGCCCGACAGGAACGACAGGACGCAGTGGCCCGCGCTGAAGGCCCGCCTGGCCGAGGAGTTCGGGAAGCGTACGCGGGCCGAGTGGGAGGCGCTGTTCGAGGGCTCGGACGCGTGCGTCTCGCCCGTCCTGTCCATGGCCGAGGCCCCCCACCACCCGCACAACACCGCCAGGGGCTCCTTCGTCGAGATCGGCGGCGTCACCCAGCCGGTGCCCGCGCCCCGCCTGCTCGGCGCGCCCCCGCCGGACCTCTCCCCCGCCACCCGCCTCACCGACCTTTCGGGGTGGGGGCTGTCTCAGGAGGAGGCGGACAAACTCCGCGACCAGGGGGTGCTCGCGTAGTCCTTCAGCACGATCGAGTCGTGCAGCCGCACGCCCTTGCTGCTGATCTTGGCGGCCGCCGTGGTGAGCGCGACCGGCAGGTGGTTGATCAGCCGCACCATCGCGGCCATCGCCCACAGGTCGAACCGGCTGCCGGGGACGATCTTCTTGGCCGCGTTCATGGCGAACGTACGGCTGCGGCGCACGTAATCGCCTATCTCGGCCTCGTAGGCGGGGAAGGCCCGCGTGTGGTCGCCGCCGCAGGTCGCGAGCTCGCCCGCCAGGATGTACGCCCCGACGACCGCCAGGCTCGTGCTCCCGCCGACGGCGGGACCGGGGCAGTAGCCGGCGTCGCCCACGAGCGTCACCCGGCCGCGTGACCAGGTGTCCATGCGCAGCTGCGTGATCGAGTCGAAGTAGAAGGCGGGCGTGCGGTCCAGCTCCGCCATCAGCCGCGGCACCTCCCGGCCCATCCCGTCGAAGTGCTCGCGCAGCAGCTCCTTCTGCCGGGCGACGTCGCGGTGGTGGTAGTCGAGCTGCCGCGGCGTCCTGAACAGGAACACCGCCCGCGCGTCGTCCTCGTGCACGGAACCGATCCCGACCATCCGGCCCGCCCCCGCGATGACCTCCGTCCGGCCGTGGAGCCCGAGGCGGTCGGGCACCGAGACGACGGCGAGATAGGCGCCGATCCACGTGGTGAAGTCCGACTCGGGGCCGAAGACCAGGCGGCGGACGTTCGAGTGCAGGCCGTCGGCGCCGACGACCAGGTCGAACGTGCCCGTCCTGCCACTGTCGAAGGAGACCTCGCCGTTGTCGGAGATCGAGGCGATGGAGTCGCCGAAGACGTAGTCGACGTCGTTCCGGGTGGCGTCGTAGAAGATCTCGCTCAGGTCGTCGCGCATGATCTCGACGTGCCGGTCGGAGACGGCGCTCATCACGCGGCGCAGCTCCAGCTCGATGGGCCGCGACTCGCCCTCCCGGTACAGCGTGAGCCGCTCGATGCCGGTCTTCCTGGCCGTGACCCGCTCCAGCAGGCCCATCTTCTCGACGATGTCCATCGCCGGCCTGAACAGGTCGACGGCGTGGCCGCCGGTCTTCCTGAGCGCCGGGGCCCGTTCGACGACGGTGACGGCGAAGCCGTACCTGGTGAGCCAGTACGCGAGGGCCGGACCCGCGACGCTCGCTCCGGAGATGAGAACCCGCATGACCTCCTCCTTACTTAACGGTTGGTAAGTCCCAGGCTAGCAGCTTACTTAACGATAGGTAAGGGGTATTCTTCAGCCATGCCCAGTGACACGCGGACGCGCATCCAGGAGGTGGCCCGCGAGCTGTTCGTCTCGCAGGGCGTTCAGAACACGAGCCTGCGCCAGATCTCAGACCGGCTGGGCATCACCAAGCCCGCGCTCTACTACCACTTCGCCTCGCGCGACGACCTCGTACGCAGCATCGTCCAGCCGATGGTGGAGGACATCGAGCGGTTCGTCGCGACACGGCGGCCCGGCGACGCCCGGCAGTTGCTCGACGACTACTTCGAGCTGATCTGGCGGCACCGCGAGGTGACCACGATGATGGTGCGGGAGCTGTCCGTGCTGGGCTTCCTCGACCTCGGCACCCGCATGTTCGACTGGCGGCGGCAGATCATCGCGCTGCTGCTCGGCCCGGAGCTCACCCAGGCGCAGCACATCCGGGCGACGGTGGCGCTGGGCGGCATGTCCGACTGTTCGGTGGAATATGCGCACCTGCCGGTCGAGGAGGTCAAGCCGGCGGCCGTCGAGGCGGCGGCCGCCGCGCTCGGTCTCTAGACGGCCAGGTAGAGGTCCACGCCCTCCGGGTGGTGGACCTCGAGGTCAGTGGTGAACGCGCGGGACGGCGTACCCCCTGACTCGGTGTGCTTCCACACCTGCTGCCACATGTCGACAAGGGCCTGCGGCATCGGGCCGCGGACCTCGAGCCGCAGCGACGGGCCCGCCGGCACGCGCACGGCCACCATGCCCTCCGGCAACCGCGGCACGGTGCGCACGCCGGTGCCGACGATCTGCGTGTAGGCGCCGTGATGGTCGCTCTCGTAGTCGGTCAGCACCGCGTACAGGTTTTCGTCGACCCGTCCCGGCACGTGCGCGAAAGCCCCCGGAGCGCCGGCCCGCTGCCAGAGCACGGGCAGCTTCGCCCGCGACGGGTCCATCTCATCGGCATTGGTGGTGCGTACGGCGAAGCCGACCACGATCAATTCGCCCCGTTCGGTGACGTCCACAGGGCCCTCCCTCCCCCAAAAGTGTCCCGGCCGATCATAAGCCCCATCCAACGGGGGAAACCCCTCAATGTGCGGTCACCGCATAAGATGAATGAACGTGAAGTTTCTCAACGACCTCGAGCCTCATTACGACCTGACCTATAGCGACGTGTTCATGGTTCCGTCGCGATCCGCGGTCGGTTCGCGGCTCGCAGTCGACCTTTCGACGAATGACGGCACCGGCACCACCATTCCCGTCGTCGTGGCGAACATGACCGCGGTCGCCGGCCGTCGCATGGCCGAGACCGTGGCACGGCGGGGCGGCATCGCCGTAATCCCGCAGGACATTCCGCTGGACGTCGTGACCGACGTCGTCGACTGGGTCAAGAAACGCGACCTCGTCCACGACACGCCGCTCACGCTCACCCCGCACGACACCGTCGGCGAGGCGCTGCAACTGCTCCCCAAGCGGGCGCACGACGCGATCATCGTGGTCGACTGGGACAACCGGCCGGTCGGGGTCGTGACCGACGCCGACTGCCAGGGCGTCGACATGTACACCCAGCTCTCGCAGGTCATGTCGAGCGAGCTGCTGACGCTGCCCGCCGGGCTGGACCCGCGCGCGGCCTTCGAACGGCTGCACGGCGGCCGCCACCGCCTGGCCCCCGTCGTCGATCCCGGCGGGCGGCTGGTCGGCATCCTCACCCGCCTGGGCGCGCTGCGCGCCACCCTCTACCAGCCCGCGGTCGACGCGCAGGAGCAGCTGCGCATCGCGGCCGCGGTCGGCGTGAACGGCGACGTGGCCGCCAAGGCCAAGGAGCTGCTCGACGCCGGGATCGACTGCCTGGTCGTGGACACCGCGCACGGCCACCAGGAGAAGATGATCTCGGCCCTGCGCGCCGTCAAGGCCCTCGACCCCGCCGTGCCCGTCGTGGCGGGCAACGTGGTGACGGCCGAGGGCGTGCGCGACCTGGTGAACGCCGGGGCCGACATCCTCAAGGTCGGGGTCGGGCCCGGCGCGATGTGCACCACGCGGATGATGACCGGGGTGGGCCGGCCGCAGTTCTCCGCCGTCCTGGAGTGCTCGGCCGAGGCCCGCCGGCTGGGCCGGCACGTTTGGGCGGACGGCGGGGTGCGCCATCCGCGCGACGTGGCGCTGGCGCTGGCCGCGGGGGCGTCCAACGTGATGATCGGCTCCTGGTTCGCGGGGACGTACGAGTCGCCCGGCGACACCCACACCGATGCGAACGGGCGCAAGTACAAGGAGAACTTCGGCATGGCCTCCGCCCGGGCCGTGCGGCTGCGGACGGCCGACGACTCGGCGTTCGAGCGGGCCAGGAAGGCGCTGTTCGAGGAGGGCATCTCGACCTCCCGCATGTATCTGGACCCGAAGCGGCCGAGCGTGGAGGACCAGATCGACGGCATCGTGGCGGGGCTGCGCTCGGCTTGCACGTACGCGGGGGCCTCGACCCTGGAGGAGTTCCACGCGCAGGCGGTGGTCGGGATCCAGAGCTCGTCCGGCTACGCCGAGGGGATGCCGCTGCACCAGAGCTGGTGACCTCGGGCTCTCAGGTTCGGCGCCAGCCGCCGGCGGCGTGGATGCCGCCGTCCACGTGCAGCGTCGCCCCCGTGACGAACCTGGCCAGGTCGCTGGCCAGGAACACGGCCGCGCCGGCGGCCTCCTCGGGGCCGCCCAGCCGGCCGAGCGGCGGTACGCGTACCGGGTCGTAGGGCAGGGGGCGGGCCAGCATGCGCTCGCGCACGCCCGACTCGCCCTCGGTCCGCAGGGCGTCGGGCGCGATCGCGTTCACCCGGATGCCCCTGGGGGCCAGCTCCAGGGCGAGCGTCTTCGTCAGGCTCTCCAGACCGGCCTTCATCGCCGCGTACACCGCGAACCCCGGGGCCGCCTGATGGGCCTCGCTCGAGGTCACGTTGATGATCGACGCGCCCGGCGACATCATCGGCAGCAGCCGTCTGATCATGCCGGTGACCTGCGTGAAGTTCTCCTCGACGAGGATCTGCTCGCCGCGCGGCGAGGTGTCGGCGAACGCCGCGTGGAAGGTGCCGCCCGCGTTGTTGACCAGGACGTCCACGCGGCCCCACCGCTCACGGACGGCCTGGGCGAAGATCTCCACCGCCACGTGGTCGCGTACGTCGAGCTTCATCGCCAGCTCGGCCCGCGGCTTGTCACGGTCGCACACCGCGACGTGAGCGCCGAACGCGGCGAACGTCTCGGCGATCGCCAGCCCGATGCCCCTGGCCGCCCCGGTGACCACGGCGACGCGCCCGGTGAGCAGGATCCCATCCGGAGAAAGGGCGGTCATGAACGATGACGATATCCCGACCGCATAGAGTCGTCGGGTCTCATTGTCAGCAATCATCAACAGGAGCACTTCGTGGCACTCGAAAAGCCCGAGATCGACTTTCCCGAGGGCAACCCGCCCGCCGACCTGGAGATCGTCGACCTGACCGTGGGCGACGGCCCGGAGGCCAAGCCCGGCCACAACGTACGCGTCCACTACGTGGGCGTGGCCTTCTCGACCGGTGAGGAGTTCGACGCGTCGTGGAACCGCGGCGACGCGTTCGAGTTCCCGCTCGGCGGGGGCCGCGTCATCGCGGGCTGGGACCAGGGGGTCGCGGGCATGAAGGTCGGCGGGCGCCGCAAGCTCGTCATCCCGCCGCACCTCGGTTACGGCAGCCGGGGGGCCGGCGCGCGCATCAAGCCGAACGAGACGCTCATCTTCGTCGTCGACCTGCTCGGCGTCAGCTAACACCCGCTCCACCGGGGCGGGCCACCCCTCCAAACCGGCCCGCCCCACCCCTCCCAACCCCGAGCCCACCTGCGAAGTCCGCGCGACGATCCCAAAGGGGAGCAACCGCACGAGGGGCCGTGCCGGGAACAAGGCAGACACTTGGTCGATATCGGGTGGGGAAATGTCGGCATCGTGAGGCAACATAGGCGTGTGCTTCTGATCGACGT
This sequence comes from Nonomuraea sp. JJY05, assembly GCF_043496855.1. Classification (NCBI taxonomy): domain Bacteria; kingdom Bacillati; phylum Actinomycetota; class Actinomycetes; order Streptosporangiales; family Streptosporangiaceae; genus Nonomuraea; species Nonomuraea sp. JJY05. The sequence goes on along the minus strand of NZ_JBIEIS010000021.1, from coordinate 127,618 downwards.
GGTCCGGGTTTCCGAGGCGGTGGCGCGCACGTCCGCTCGGCTCGGCAAGGTGGGCCATCTGGCGGAGCTGCTGGGCCGGGTCGGCCCAGACGAGGCGGAGATCGCGATCTCGTACCTCTCGGGCGAGTTGCCCCAGCGGCAGGTGGGCGTGGGCTGGCGCACGTTGGAGGACATCCCCCAGCCCAAGCTGGCCGCCACCGCCACGCTGACCGCGGTCGACGAGCTGCTGAGCAGGATCAAGGCGGTTTCCGGGGCAGGCTCGCAGGCTGCGCGCAAGGCGCTGGTGGCCGAGCTGTTCGCGGGGCTGACGAGCCAGGAGCAGCAGTTCATGCGCCGGCTGCTGTTCGGCGAGCTGCGGCAGGGCGCGCTCGACGGCGTCATGGTCGAGGCGGTGGCCAAGGCGTCCGGCGCGCCGTCGGCCGACGTGCGCCGCGCGCTCACGCTGCGCGGCTGGCTTCCCGCCGTCGGGGCGGCCGCATTGAGCGGCGGGGTCGAGGCGCTGCGCGCGTTCCGGTTGCAGGTGGGGCAGGCGGTCTCGCCCATGCTGGCGGGCAGCGCGCCCAACGTGGCCGCCGCGCTGGAGAAGGCCGGCGCGCCAGCGGCGCTGGAGTGGAAGCTCGACGGCATGCGGGTGCAGGCCCACCGTTCGGGCTCGGAGGTCAAGGTCTTCACGCGTACGCTCGACGACATCACACCCCAGGTTCCCGAGCTGGTCGAGGCCGTGCTCGACATGCCGTACGACGATCTCGTGCTGGACGGCGAGGTGATCGCGCTGCGTCCCGACGGGCGGCCGCACCCGTTCCAGGTGACGGCGAGCCGCGCCACCAGCAAGACCAACGTCGCCCAGCTGCGCGAGCAGACGCCGTTGAGCGTGTTCTTCTTCGATGCCCTGCGGGTGGACGGCGCCGACCTGCTCGACCTGCCCTATTCGCAACGCCAGGAGGCCCTCGCCCGCGCGGTCCCCCAGGGGCTGCTGACGCCTCGGCTGGTGACGGGGGATCTGGCCGAGGCGGAGAAGTTCTTCACCGATGTGGTCAAGGCGGGCCACGAGGGCCTGGTGGTCAAGTCCCTGGCCTCCCCTTACGCCGCCGGTCGCCGGGGCGCCGGATGGATCAAGGTCAAGCCGCGCCACACCCTCGACCTGGTGGTCCTGGCCGCCGAATGGGGTCATGGGCGGCGCGAGGGCAAGCTCTCCAACCTCCACCTCGGCGCGCGTGACCCTTCGGGCGGGTTCGTGATGCTCGGCAAGACGTTCAAGGGCCTGACGGACGAACTGCTGGCCTGGCAGACCGAGCGCTTCCTGGAGCTGGCCGAGGGGCCCACCGACGACTGGACGGTCACGCTACGGCCGGAGCTGGTGGTGGAGATCGCCTTCGACGGGGTCCAGCGTTCCCCTCGCTATCCCGGCGGCATGGCCCTCCGTTTCGCCCGGGTCCTGCGCTACCGCCCGGACAAGCGCGTCGAGGACGCCGACACGGTCGACACCGTGCGCTCTTTGATGCTGTAGCCGGTCTTCCTGAAATCAGGAAGCCGCACACCATCGAAGAACAAATCCACGCAGGCCCGACGGCTTGATCACCCGGACACTCGGCGTACCACCCCACCCGAGCTGCACCATTTGCCGATCAAGCCCGCTTTCTCGCGTTTCCCAGAACCCCAAAGATCCACGGCGTACGCTGGGCGTTCTTAGCAATCTTGCGGCTTAAGTGAGATATGTCACTGACTGTCGCATTAAGTTGCCTTTACTCGGGCTTTGTCGCATATGTTCGTCCTCACTGCGCGGGATCCCCCTCCCCGCCTCCGGATCGGCCGCCGTACGCCCTCCACCCCCTCCGGCCTGGCCTTTCCCTGCCCTATCCCCTAACTAGGACTGTGGTTTACCTTGGGCCAGCATTCCCTCAAGCCGACCCCTTCGTACCGCAAACTGATCACAGGCAAGCGCCGCTGGACCACCATCGCGGCCGGCGCCGCCGTCGTGGCCGCCGCCTCCACCGCCGCCTGGGCCGCCATGGACACCACCGGCTCCCCCAACCACCCCTCGGCCGCGCCCACGCCGCTCCAGGCCAAACCCCTGAACGAGGCCGCGCGCCAGGCGACCCCCCAGTCGCCCGCACCGCTCCCCAAGCCCCCGGCGGCCCGCCCGAAGCCCACCAAATCCCCAGCGGCCGCCCAGCCGAACACCACCGGCTCCCCGACCGCGGCTTCCTCCCGACCGACCGCCAAGCCCGTGGCGACCAAGCGCTCAACCCCCGGGACCGCGTCGTCCACGCCTACCAAGGCCACCAAGTCCCCGGTCCACAAGCCGAAGACCCGCGTACTCTCATCCGGCACCTGCGGCGCCTCCTACTACGGCGACCCCCAGATGACGGCCAGCGGCGAACGCTTCGATCCCTCGGCCATGACCGCCGCCCACAAGACCCTCCCCCTGGGCAGCAAGGTCCGCGTCACCAACCCGGGCACCGGCGAATCTGTCACGGTCCGCATCAACGACCGCGGCCCGTACGTGGGCGGCCGCTGCCTCGACCTCTCCGAAGCCGCCTTCGCCGCCATCGGCAACACCAGCGCCGGCGTCATGCGCGTCAAGTACGAGGTCCTCTCCCGCTAACCGCGCCCTGCCCGGCGCCTCCCCGGCACCCTCCCGGAAACCCCACCCAGCGCCCTCCCAGAACCGGCCCGGTGCCCTCCCGGAACCGGCCCGGTGCCCTCCCCGGAATCCCGCCCGACCCCTTGTCCAGCGCCTTTCCTGGCACCCCGCCCGGTGCCTCCCCGGACCCCCGCCCGGAACGCTGCCCGAACCGCCACCCAGCACCTTTCCTGGCACCCAGCCCGGTGCCTTTCCTGGCACCCAGCCCGGCACCCCCGGAACCCCGCCCGGTGCCTTTCCTGGAACCCTGCCCGCTATCCCCCCGGCACCCTGGCTGGACCCCAACCCAGCGCCTTTCCTGGCACCCAGCCCGGCACCCCCCGGAACCCCGCCCGGTGCCTTTCCTGGAACCCTGTCCGGCGCCTCCCCGGACCCCTGCCCGGGATCCCCTGGCACCTTGGCCGGACCCCACCCAGCGCCTTTCCCGGAACTCTGCCCGATGCCTTCCCCGCTGCCCTCCCCTCGCTGCGCCTGAACCATGCGGCTGCTCAGCGTGTCGTCAGCGCGGGCACCCGGCTCAACGGTGACCTCGGCCCACCGCCCCTCTGCCCCTGGCCGCAGCTCCACGCCCCTTCCCCCATGCTCGATCCACTCCCCCCACCCGCACCAGGCGAGGCACGGTCACCACACCGAACCACCACTCGCCCCGTATCAGGCCCCAACTCGGGCGCCACTCCAACGAGGCTCAACTAGGTGCGGTCCGTGGCCTGGGCTCAGCTAGATCAGGCCAGGCTCGTGTGGGTCCCGAGCAGTAGTGGCGGGTGGAGTCACTTCACCATCCGCAGCGTCATCGGGTAGCGGAAGTTGCCCTCCGTCAGGGACGTGACGCCGCCGACGATGGAGAGGACGACGGCGGCGACCCAGATGAACGGGAGCAGCACGACACCGATGATCGTGAACGGCAGGAGCACCGTGGCCCCCACCACCGTGATCTGGAAGTTGAGTGCCTCGAGCGCCTGCCTGCGGATGTAGGGCGACGTCTTGGCGCCGGTGAGCAGCAGGATCAGCGGGCCGGCGATCGGGATGCCGACGACCATCAGCAGGTGGCCGACCGCGGCGGCGAGACGTTCGTTGCTCTCCGGCGCCCGCTCGGGGCGGACCGGGGACGGAATCGGGGCGAGCCGGGGCACGGCTTGGGCGCCGTACAGCTCGGTCATGATGGGCATCAGGTCACCGTGCGTGCGCGCCGTCATCGCGCGCTCCAGCCGGTCGTCGAACTCGAGCTTGTCGAAGCGGCCCTCCGCGTAGGCGGCCTTGACGTGCTCGACCACGTGCTCTCGGTCCTGGTGGGTGACGCGCAGATGAGCTGGCGGCACCTGTCCCGGCCCAGGGGTTTGCGGTACCCCAGCCATAATCGCCATGCCTCTCCTTTGAGAATCGGGCAGTCACCTCTCATACTGCGGCTCTCGAACCCTCGGTGCTATCGGGAGAATCCCGGATGTGACCCCTAGATCGTCCCCGACGCACAGAGGCTCCAGACGGTATAAAAAGGATTCATGAGATGGCGAGACCGCTACGGCATTCGTCGACTGCGCGGCCCGAAGGTCGCGAAGTTCGACCGTGAGGCGACTGACGCCGACATCGAAGCGCTTATCGCTTTTGCCCGCTCGCGGCGTGGCGTCGAGTTTTACGTCGAGCCAGAGACTTTCGCCACCGACACGACCGCCATGGCGGTCGCCGACGACGGCGAATGGACCAGGCGCAGGGTCGGCTCCCCCGCCGTGATCCACAAGGTTGCCCGCGATCTTGCCCTCCCGGTTTACGATGTTCAACTCACCGGATATCCGCCACGCATGCGCGCTTACAACGAGCGCCGCCGCCGTGAAGAAGGCACCGGCAGCTGACCCCACCGCCGTCCGCCAGCGGCTCACCCCGTTGGCGGACGCTGACTGGCGATCGGTGCAGTGCCGGCTGACACCGCCGAAAGACAACTCACAACCAGCAGCCCACAGTGGCATTCCTGGCACATGGGTCGCCGCTACGCAGGAGTCGGCTGCCGGTGACGTGTCTGCGCACGGGTTACGGTTTACGTCCACGGAGGCGGATTCGAGTACGCCAATCCCCATACCGACCTCACGCCGTCCAGCCCTTCGATCGACGCCAACGACGGCCCGGACGTCGTCAACCGGACTGTGCTCGACCACGTCCGTACGCAGTCACCGCCCGATGCCCGGCCGGATCAGAGACCCCAATTCCCTCTCCACGGCAATCTTCGCGGGCTGCCACCGCTGCTGGTCGTAGCCGGCTTCGAAAGAGGTTCTCCTCGATGACGCGCGGCGGTTCGCGGAAGTCGTGTCCGATGTCGCAGGAACGGTCAGCCTCGACATCTACGACGACATGCCGCATGCCTTCCACCACGCGAGTGTCCTCGGTGCCGATCCGCTTCCCACTGCAGTGACCTGGCTCTCGCCGCATCACGGAGTGGAGCACTTCTCTCGCCGTCTCGGCGCGGTCGGACTACAGGCCATCCTCGTCGCACGTGCTCGCGGGGCGCGTCGAATCCCTTGTCTTCGATCCGATCCTTAAGACCACGCAAGCTGAGAAGCCCCTTCGATCCGTCCCCCAGTACGGGTCAGGCCGCCCGCACTGCGTCGTTGCTCGGTGGTTCCGATTGGCGGTGGGCGGGTGTTCATTCGGGCGGGGAAGGAGGGTCGTCTTCGTCCAGGAGGTTCACGAGGGGGAGGAGCCAGGAGGGGTGGGGTGGGCCCATGGCGGCGTCGAGCTCGGCCGGGGTGGGAAGGCGGTTTCGGAGGATCGTGGGAGACAGGAGGTTTTGGAGGGCGTGCATGAGGAGGTTGGCCATCGAGTAGCTGGGGTCGATGGTCAGGGCGCGTTCCAGGGCGATGGTGGCCTGGACGTTGTTGCCCGCGCGCCAGGAAGCCATCGCCAGGAGGGACGCGGCCGGTGGGATGAAGCGGGGCTCCAGCCTGCGGGTCAGGTCTTTCCAGAGAAGGGCGTGGGAATCTTGCATGAGGGTCCAGGCCTCGTCACGGGCCCTGGTGATCGACAGGGCCAGGCCCAGCTTCGCCGCCTCCGCGTCGTCCAGACGGCCGCCTTCCTCGTGGGTCTGGAGGGCTGATCGGACTCTGTTCAGGCTTTCGGCGATGAACTGCGTCGCGAAGGTGTCGAGGTTTGTGGCGGCTGTCAGGTCGGCCCGGAATCCTGCGGTCGCGTCGGCTGTGGCTCGTCGCATGGCCATGCGTACGGGACCTGCGATGGGGGCGATGGTACGTTCCAGGGATTCGCGATCGGGGAGGGCCACCAGGCCGCGTACGGTCGCCTCGGCGGCGATCTGGCTGGTGGTCAGGTCGTACGGAGTGCCTTCGGCCGGGCAGCACGTCGCGAGGTCGCAGATGTAGGACCAGTAACGACCCTCGTGTGCTCGTAGTGCTTCCCCGACATGAAGCTCGGTGGTGGTGGCGAGGAGTCTGGCCTCGTCGACTGCCGGTGTCACCAGCTCCCCCGGGCCGTAGCCGACGACGACGATCTCCGTCACGCCCTCCCGGTCGAAGACGGGCTCCAAGGAGGCGAGAGTGCCCGGGGGGAACGGCAGACTCCATCTGGCCACCAGCTTGGCCTGGCGACGATCGAGGCCGATCACGATGAGGCTGGTCTTCGGGTGGAAGCCGACGAGGTATGGCACGGCGGCCAGGATGTCGGTGGGGCTGGTGAGGGTGAGACAGGGCTCCAGGGAGGTGAAGCTGGATGAGGAGGAGGGCGGTGACGAGGAGGGGGTTGAAGGCGACGGCGAGGGAGCGGCGGTGGTGGGGCGGGAGTCCTCAGAGGCGGAAGCAGGGGTGGGGTTGGGAGTAGGGGTGGAGTGGTTGGTCGTCATGGGTCCTTAGGGTGCCTGGGCGGCGGCTCCGGAATCGGGGCCGAATTCGGTTCTGGGGATGGTGAGGGGCGCCCAAGGCTGGGCTGTGGATAACTGCGGATGGGTTTTGGGTTGGGCTCCTCGGTGGTGGTGCTGGTTCTGCTGCTTGAGGCGTGGATGGCATGAGGGCTGCACGGATTGAGAGTGCGCGTGTTTCGAGTGGAGGTGAAAGGCCTTCGCCGTCGGCTCTGTCATAGGAAGGCGGTGGAGCTGGGGGCAACCTGATCCGAGGTGGTGCAGGAGCTTGCCGGTGGCGTGCAGGAGGCCATGAGGAAGGACTGCGGCGTGCTCATGGCGATGCCGCTGAGCAAAAATCGGGCTCCCCCTTCGTCGAGCGAATCGCAGTGAAGCGCGGGACTGGTCTGGGCCTTGCCTGCCGTCTCGTGGCCGGCGGGGAGCGGCGGACTGGGCGCACCGACCGTCCACCGGTTCGAGACAGGGCCGAACCACCGTAGCGATCCGAGCTCGGAACAGTCGGGCTGGGCGACCAACCGTCCACCGCCGGGCTGGGGGCGAGGGGCCGAAGGTGACGGACCGAAGGCGACGGACCAAAGGCGACGGACCAAAGGCGACGGGCTGGGGGGGTTAGGGGGTGGGGGTTAGGCGGGTGCGGACGAGGAGGGCGGCGCCGGCTACGGCGGCGGGCATGGCGATGACGGCGACGAACGGCACCAGGAACAGCAGGAATCCCACCACCCCGAACCCGAGCGCACTGGCCTTGTTAGCGCGCAACAGCGCGAAGCGCTGCTTGCGCGCCAGCCCCCGCCGTTCCAGCGCCAGGGTGGTGAGCTCCACCGTCAGGAAGAAGCCCGAGACGAGCGCCCCGAGCACCGGCACCACCGTCTGGCCGATCACCGGGACGAAGCCCAGGATGAAGAGCGGGATCGTGAAAAGGAGCACGTAGAACAGCGTGATCAGGCTGTCCCTGATCGAGCGGGGCAGGGTGCGCCACCACGGCTGCTCGTCGGCGTCCGGGAGCGGGTCCACCTCCGCCGACAGCCGCTCGTAGAACGGCTCCCCGATCGCCAGGGTGATCGCGGTGAAGGTCAGCACGGCCAGCGCCAGCCCACCGAGGAACAGCAGGATCCCCACCAGCGTCCGGAACAGGTCACGCCAGCTCCACGACTCCGCGAACGGCGTCAGGAAGGTGGCCAGGTCGGTGGCGTGCGTGCCCAGCAGGACCAGCGCCGTGACGTACACCGCGAACGCGATCAGCGCCGGGATCAGCCCGAACAGCCACCACCGCCCGTGCCTGGCGACCCACCCCAACCCCTGGAAGAAGAAGCCGACGCCGGACGTGAAGTCGCGCAGTGATCGCATGCCCGGCAGGCTAGCGCCAGAACGACGTCACCGCGTAGCCCAGCTCCGCGAACAGGTCACGCAGCAGCGGCAGCGAGATGCCGATCACGTTGCCGTGGTCGCCTTCGATGCCCTCGATGAACCACCCGCCGCGCCCGTCGATGCTGAAGGCCCCCGCCACGCTGAGCGGCTCACCCGTGGCGATGTACGCGGCGATCTCCTCGTCGGACGGCTGGCCGAAGCGGACCACGGTGGTGGCGACCTCCGCCGCCTGCCTGCCCGCGGCCACGTCGATCACGCAGTGGCCCGTCACGAGGCGCCCCGTGCGCCCGCGCATGAGCCGCCACCGCTCGGTGGCCTCCTCCGCCGTGGCGGGCTTGCCGTAGGGTCGGCCGTCCAGCTCCAGGATCGAGTCGCAGCCGATGACCAGGCCCTCGTCGAGCTCGTTCGCGACGGCCTCCGCCTTGGCCTTGGCGAGCACGAGGCTGAGCGCCGCCGGGGTGTGCGCGGAGAACGAGTCCTCGTCGACGCCGCTGACGATCACCTTGGGGTCGAGGCCGGCGCTGCGGAGAAGGGCGAGGCGGGCGGGGGAGGCTGAGGCCAGAACGATCACCGCATAAGCCTACCGTTGACCTGCGGTGCGTCACTCACCAGTCGGGGTTCGAGGTGCCAGGCGCCACCTCGTGGTGCGGGTCCCCGTCCGCCAAGCCGCCGACGCAACCGTCCTCGTCCTCAAGGCCGCCGATGCGACCGTCCTCGTCCGCAAAGCCGCCGACGCGTCCGTTCTCCTCCTCAGAGCCGACGCGACCGTCCCCGTCCTCGTGGCCGTCCGGGGCGCCCCGGCGGCCCGCGGTGCCAGGGGCGGTGCCGGTGCCAGGGGCGGTGGCGGTGCCAGGGGCGGTGGCGGTGCCAGGGGCGGTGGCGGTGCCAGGGGCGGTGGTGGTGGCGGTGCCGGTGGCGGTGTCGAAGGGCGAGCGGGACTCGTACGGACCGCCCTGCGCGGGCACCCCACCCCCGAAGACCGCGTCGAGCAGGCCCTGAAGCAGCTCGCCCAGCTCCCCCGCGCGGCCCGGCTGCTCGCGGTCCAGGTCGTCGGCCATGGCGCCCGCGTTCATGTCGCGGCTCGCGGCCCGGTTGGCCAGCAGGGACATGATCATGGGCGCGACGAGGGGCAGCAGCCTCATGATGAGCCTCGCATCGACCCCGGCGAACCGCGCCAGCCCGTCCGCGGCCTGCTCCGTTCCCTGACCGCCCAGGACGTGGCCGAGGATGCTGTGCCCGTCGCGGGTGAGCGAGGCCACGTCGCCGGTGAACGGGTCGGTGTCCACGTGATCGTCCAGGGCCGCGCGCAGGGCGTCGGCGCCGTCCGGGTGGCGGGCGTTGCGGGCCATGCCCCCGACGATGACGCCCGACACGGCCTCGACCACGTCGCGGGCCGTGGTCGTGTCCGTGCCGAGCATCCCGGCGATCTGCTCCAGCCCTGAGTCTCCGAGCTCGGCGAGGAGCTCGTCAGTCAGTGTCACGACAGTCCCCCGATCGTTGTTCCGGGAGAGCTGCCCTGACCGGGGCCGGAGCAATGCCCGATTTGCGCTAATTCTCGGAAAAGCCCGCGGGGGTGGGGGCGGCCGAGGACATCAGGCCCGCCGCCGCGTACGCGCCGGCCTCGTCGAGGGTCTCGTGTTCGAGCAGGGCCTTGACGATGGCGTCGAGCTTGCCGCGGTTGTCGGTGAGGATCTGGATCGCCCGCTCGTAGCACTCGTCCACGATCCGCCGCGCCTCCTCATCGACGGTGGCGAGCGTCGCGGGCGAGGCCTGCGGCTGCTGTCCGTCGTTGGGAAGGATGGTCAGCGGGCCGACCTTCTCCGACATGCCCCAGCGTCCGACCATGCCCCGGGCGATCATGGTGACCTGTTCGAGGTCGTTCTCGGCGCCCGTGGTGATGACGCCGTACACGACCTGCTCGGCCGCCATGCCGCCGAGCGCGCCGGTGATGCGCCCGCGCAGATACTGCTCGTCGTAGGCGTACCGGTCGGTGTCGGGCGTGGAGAGCGTGACCCCGAGCGCCCGCCCACGCGGGATGATCGAGATCTTCCTGACCGGGTCGGCGCCCGGCTGGAGCATGCCGAGCAGCGCGTGACCGGCCTCGTGGAAGGCGGTCCTGGTGCGCTCCTCCTCCGGCATCACGATGCTGCGGGCCGCGCCGAGCTGCAGCTTCTCCAGCGCGTCGGCGAAGTCGGACGTCGTGACCTTCTCCTTACCGCGCTTGGCGGCGAGCAGGGCGGCCTCGTTGACCAGGTTGGCAAGGTCGGCGCCGGTCATGCCGGGGGTGGTCTTGGCGATCTGGTCGGGGCTGACCTCGCCGTCCAGCGGCACGCCCCGCGTGTGCACCTCCAGGATGGCGGTACGGCCGGCGGCGTCCGGCAGCCCCACCTGGACGGTACGGTCGAAGCGCCCGGGACGCAGGAGTGCCGGGTCGAGCACCTCGGGACGGTTCGTGGCCCCGATGACGATCACGCCCTCGGCGCCGGAGAAGCCGTCCATCTCGGTGAGGATCTGGTTCAGCGTCTGCTCGCGCTCGTCGTGTCCGCCGAGGCCGCCGGCCCCGCCGCGGGCCCGGCCGATGGCGTCGATCTCGTCGATGAACACGATCGACGGCGCCACCTTCCGCGCCTCCTCGAACAGGTCGCGCACCCGCGAGGCGCCCACGCCCACGATCATCTCGATGAACTCGGAGGCGCTGGCCGAGAAGAACGGCACCTTCGCCTCGCCCGCGACCGCCCTGGCCAGCAAGGTCTTGCCGGTGCCGGGAGGGCCGGCGAGCAGCACGCCCTTGGGCAGCTTCGCGCCGAGCCGGCGGTATTTGCCGGGGTCCTTGAGGTAGTCGACGATCTCGACGAGCTCGTTCTCGACCTCGTCGATGCCCGCGACGTCGTCGAACGTGACCCGCACCTGCCCGGCCTCGACCGGCTTGGCGGCCTTGGACTTGCCGATGCCGCCGAGGCCGCCGCCCATCAGGCTGGCGCCGCGGCGCATGACCCAGATCCACAGCCCGGCCAGCAGCAGCACGGGCAGCAGCGAGAGCAGCAGGTTGGAGAAGAAGCCACGGGTGATCGGCTTGGAGGTGATCTCGACCTGGCCGGTTGCCAGCTGCTGGTCGAGCTGGTCGGTGTTGGCGAAGGCCGGGATCTCGGTCGCGAACTTCGTGTAGGACTCGCTGCTCTCGGGGTTCTTCGCCGCCGAGCGCAGGTCACCCTCGACGGACAGGCCCTGGGCGTAGATGTCCTTGACGTTCTTGGCGTTCACCTGCTTGGTGAACTCCGTGTACGAGATCGTCTCGACGGACCCGCTGTCGACGAACGACGACACGACGAAGAAGCCCGCGTACACCACGAGCAAGGTGACGACGAATCGCCACCAGTTGATCTTGGGCCGGCCTCCGGGCGTGCCGGGCAGGCCCTCCGAACGCCAGGGCGGTTTGCCCTTGCCGTTCTTGGATGCCTGCGGCGGTCCCGAGCGTTCCACGGCGTCACTCCCCACATCGCCGCATACATGATCCTTTTAGCCTAGAACACGCACCCCGGCGACCACGCGGCCGATGTCTCGCCACTGCTTGCGCTGCGAGTCAGGCACTGAGACGAACGCCAGTCCCGGCTTACTCATTCCCCCGTCCATCACGACGACGGCCGCCCGCGACTGATGCCTTCCGTATTTGACGCGATATACGAGCATCCAGCCGCGCTTGACCGGCTGCGAAGCCAGCCAGGAGATCTTGGCGCCCTCCGGGTGGTGGTTGAGGGTCCAGCGGGCCGCGAGCAGCGCCGTGTCGCGCGGGGACTTCTGCCGCATGATCGGGAGCGGACATGTGACGAACATCCCACGCAGGCCGGCGCGCGTCTTGGGGAGCACCTGCTTGGTGGTGAACGGCGCCGCGCCGTACGACTTCCACGGCTCGGAGAGGTTCGGCACGGCCAGCCCGATGCGCTTGTCCTTGACGAGCTTCCTGGTCGGGGAGGCCAGGGACATCCGCTTGATCCGGCGCGTCAGCTTGGGGACGCGCGGGTCGGCGTACAGGGCCTCCATGGCCGTGTAACCGGGCGCGAGCGACGAGCCGGGCGAGGGCGTCGCCTCCACCGTGGGAGGCGGGGAGGAAGTCTCCGCCGTGGGGGGCGGAGAGGAAGCCGTCGCAGGCGGGGAGGAAGGCTCCACGGTGGAAGGTGCGGGGCCGGACGAGGACGGTGCGGCCGGCGGCGCGGTTACCGGCCCCGCCGCGACCTCGTCCGGCCCTGACGGGAGCACCGCGACCAGCGTCGCGGCCGCGGCCACGACCAGGCCGATCGCGGCGAGCCCCCGGTACACCACCCGCATCCGGAGATCTCCGATACGGGAGCGTTTGGGCGGAGAAGCAGGGGTTCCGGGCCTCGCCGCGGTCCTCACTTGGGAACCCTTGATCTCTTCTTCCCCATCGAGCACGAGCGGAGCGTACGACATATCCGGCCATTGCGCCTTGGAAGCTACCGAAGTGCAATCATGGGCGACGTGGAACAGGTTGAGCTGCGATTCGACCACGCCTCGCGAGCGTCCCAAACGCACACGAATCTCTCAGCGATCCGGCAGGGCTCCGCCGGTCTCTGGGTGGCCGGCGACGAGACCGCGACCTTCGAGCACCTGACGTGGACGGGCGACCATTTCGGCGCGCAGCGCACGTTCCCGCTGGCCGACTACGTGGACCTGCCGGCGGGCCCCGAGGACGAGGCCGACATCGAGGGCCTGGCCCGCGCGAACGGCTACCTCTGGCTGGTCGGCTCGCACAGCCTCAAGCGCAGGAAGGTCAAGTCGAAGGACCCGGAGAAGGCCGCCGACCGGCTGGCCACGGTGGTCAGGGAGGAGAACCGGTTCATCCTGACCCGGCTGCCGCTCCACGGCGAGACGCCCGGTCCGGGAACGATCCTCTCAGGCAAGGACAACCTGACCACGCACCTGCGCGGCGACCGGCATCTGGCGCCGTTCCTGGAGCTGCCCGGCAAGGACAACGGGCTCGACGTCGAGGGCATCGCCGTCGTGTCCGAGCGGATCTACCTCGGGCTGCGCGGCCCCGTGCTGCGCGGGTGGGCGGTGCTGCTGGAGCTGCGGCTGGAGGAGGCGGGCAGGTCACGGCTGCGGCTGCGGGAGCCGTACCGCAAGCACTTCCTGGACCTGGGCGGGCTGGGCGTGCGGGACCTCTGCCCGGACGGGGACTCGCTGCTGATCCTCGCCGGCCCGACCATGGATCTCGACGGTCCCGTACGGATCGTGCGCTGGCGGCCCGGCACCAGGCAGGGCGTCGTCCCCGAGGGCGAGCTGGAGACGGTGATCGAGCTGCCCTACGGCGTGAAGTGCGACCACCCCGAAGGGCTGGCACTGCTGGACGACGGCAGGCTCATGGTCGTGTACGACAGCCCGTCACCCGCGCGGATCACCCCGGCGGGCGGCGTGCTGGCGGACGTCTTCACGATCTAGCGACGCGTCCGCACAGCCAGGACGCCCCTTCACGATCTGGCGACGCATCCGCACAGCCAGGACGCCCCTTCACGATCTGGCGACGCATCCGCACAGCCAGGACGCCCCTTCACGATCTGGCGACGCGTCCGTAGAGCCAGGGCGCCTCGGCCACGAACGTGCACGAGCCCGGCTCGATCTCCGTGAACCCGGCGTCGCGCACCACGGGCAGCCCCGCGGCGGCCATGGCGTCGAAGTCGCCCTGGGAGGCCGCGGTGCGCACGGACACCGCGAAGCCGCGGGCGCGCCAGGCCTCCCGCTCGGCCGCGTCGCTGGCCCACCAGGCGAGCTGGGCGGCGTGGCCGGCCTGCGCCATGGCCTTGCCCGCGGACATGTCCAGGCCCGGGTTGGCCCACAGGACCGGCGGCTCCGCGGTCGGCGGATCGGCGCTGTCACTCAGCTCGGTGCCGCCCACCTGCAGCCGCGCGAGGTCCCGTGGCCAGCCGTCGAGCGGCACGGGCGGATGTACGCGCACCTCGGCCGTGCGGTGCTCGACGGTGCGCCCCGGCAGCGCGACCGCCCTGCGCCACTCGGCGCCCCTGGCCCGGCGGACCACCTTGCGGATCTTGCCGGTGGACTGCCAGGAGTGCAGCTCGGCGGCCCACTCGCCGGGGTCGTCCAGCAGGCTCAGCACGGCCATGGCGGCCGCTTCCAGCGCGTCGGTGCGTTCGGGAGGAGTGGCCCTCTCGATCCTGACGACCAGCGGCAGGACATAAAGCTCAGAATTCATCGTTCCCTAGCATGCCTGATCGCCACGGACATGCCCGCAGCGAGGAGGCACAGGGCGCCGGCGCCGTACCAGGCGAGGTCGTAAGCGCCCAGGTGGTCACGGGTGAGCCCGGCGGCGACCGCGGCGAACGCGGCGCCCACCTGGTGCGAGCCGAACACCCACCCGAACACCACGGCGCCGTCGGCCCCGTAGATCCGCCGGCACAGCGCCACCGTGGGCGGCACGGTCGCCACCCAGTCCAGCCCGTAGAACACGATGAAGATCAGCATGCTGGGCTCGGTCGTGGCCGCGAACAGGCTCGGCAGCACCATCAGGGAGAGCCCGCGCAGCGCGTAGTAGACGCCGAGCAGCACCTTGGGGTCGATCCGGTCGCTGAGCCAGCCGGACGCGATCGTGCCCGCGATGTCGAAGATCCCGATGACCGCCAGCAGGCCGGCCGCCATGGGCTCGGCCATGCCGTGGTCGTGCGCGGCGGGGATGAAGTGGGTGCCGACCAGGCCGTTCGTGCTGGCGCCGCAGATCGCGAAACCGCCGGCGAGCAGCCAGAACGGCCGGGTCCTGGCCGCCGAGGCGAGCACGGTGACGGCCCTGACCGCCGCGTTCACCTTGCCCGGCGGCGCGGTGCGGACCGCGCCCGGCTCCTCGCCGAGCGCCGTCGTGCCCACGTCGGCAGGGTGGTCGCGCAGCAGCCACCAGACGAACGGCACCACCGCCAGCGCCGCACCGGCCACGGTCAGCGAGGCGAAGCGCCACCCCGGCCCCTCGGCGAGCTGGGCCAGCACGGGCAGGAAGATCAGCTGCCCGGTGGCGCCGGCCGCGGTGAGCACGCCCGTGACCAGCCCGCGGTGCCGGACGAACCAGCGGTCCACCACCGTGGCGGCGAACACCAGCGCCATCGAGCCCGTCCCGAGCCCGACGAGCACGCCCCAGAACAGCAGGAGCTGCCAGCTCGCCGTCATCAGCACGGTCGCGCCGCTGCCCGCGGCGATCAGCAGCAGCGCGAGGGAGACCACGCGGCGCATGCCGAAGCGGTCCATCAGGGCGGCGGCGAAGGGGGCGGTCAGGCCGTAGAGCACCAGGTTGACGGAGACGGCCAGCGAGATCGTGCCGGCCGACCAGCCGAACTCCTCCTGCAAGGGGGTGATCAGTACGCCGGGGGTGGCACGGAACCCGGCCGCGCCCAGGATCGCCACGAAGGCGACGGCCGCCACGAACCAGGCCCGGTGCAGGCGGCGCGTGGGGGCGGTGGTGCTCAACGTCATGCGCCAATCCTGCTTTATCCACTTACAAGGTCACGAGTGGCCGGATGGTCAATATGTGAAAGAATCCGGCCATGACACATCGCGTGGCAGTCGTCGTGCTCAACCACTTCGCCACGATCGACCTCGGTGTGCCCGGCCAGGTGTTCGGGACGGCCGAGACGGCGGACGGCGAGAAGCTGTACGAGGTGGTGACCTGTTCGGAGGGGCGGATGCCGGTCCGCTGTTCGGCGGGCTACAGCGTGCTGCCCGACTACGACCTCGACGTGCTCGACACCGCCGACACGGTCGTGGTGCCCGGCGTCCACGCGGGCCGGGCGCTGCTGGACGGCACGATCTCGGAGACGCTGGCCGCGGCGCTCCAGGGACGGCCCAGGATCATGTCGATCTGCACGGGGGCGTTCGTGCTGGCGGCGGCGGGCCTGCTCGACGGGCGCCCGGCCACCACCCACTGGCGCAACGCCGACCTTTTCGCGCAGCTCTTCCCGCGGGTGAAGCTGGACCCCGACGTGCTGTACGTGGACGACGGCGACGTGCTGACCTCGGCGGGCGTGGCGGCCGGGCTCGACCTGTGCTTCCACGTGATCAGGAACGACCACGGCAGCGAGGTCGCCAACCGCGCGGCCCGCCGCTGCGTCATGCCGCCCTGGCGGGACGGCGGCCAGGCCCAGTACATCGACCGCCACCTGCCGGAGGCGGGCGGCGGCACGGCGGCCACCCGCGACTGGATGCTGGCCCACCTGGACCACCCGCTCGACCTGACGGCGCTGGCCGAGCACGCCAGGATGAGCGTGCGCACGTTCACCAGGCGCTTCCGCGACGAGACCGGCGTGAGCCCGGCCAGGTGGCTGAACGGCCAGCGGGTCCAGCACGCCAGGCACCTGCTGGAGACGACCGACCTGGGCGTGGAGGAGGTGGCCAGGAAGGCGGGGTTCGGGACGGCGGTCTCGCTCCGGCAGCATCTGCACGCGGCCGTCGGGGTTTCGCCGCTGGCGTACCGGCACACGTTCCGGCGACTCTGAGTTCCTCCGACAAAAGCCACATTTCGGCCCTACAATCGGCCCCAGGAAGATCGACTAGAAAGGGTCGTCACATGGCCGAGGCGGACCGCGTACCCGCCGGGATCAACCCGAACGTGCCCAGCGTCGCCCGCATGTACGACTACTACCTCGGCGGCCGGGACAACTTCGCCGCCGACCGCGAGGCGGCCGAGAAGATGATGGAGATCGGCCGGCGGATGGGCAACGACGCCCGCGAGATCGCCCTGGCCAACCGCGCCTTCATCGGTCATGCCGTACGCATGCTCGCCGAGGCCGGAGTGCGCCAGTTCGTCGACATCGGCGCGGGCCTGCCCACCCAGGACAACGTGCACCAGGTGGCCCAGCGGCACGCCCCCGGCTCGCGCGTCGTCTACGTCGACAACGACCCCATCGTGCTGGTCCACGCCCGCGCGCTGCTGGCCAGGGACCCGGACGTGCTGGCGATCGAGGGCGACCTCAAGGACCCCGACGCCATCCTGGACGACCCGCGCGTCGCGGAGCACCTCGACCTCTCCCAGCCGTACGCCGTCCTGCTGGTCGCGGTGCTGCACTTCATCCACGACAACGCCGAGGCCGACCGGATCGCCGCGCGCATCCGCGAACGCCTGCGGCCCGGCGGCCATCTGGTGCTGTCGCACCTCCTGTACGCGGGCCACGACATGGACGACGTCGCGACGGCCGGCCAGCAGGTCTACTCCGGCACGACCTCGGGCGGCCTCGCGCGGCGCGGCTACGACGAGATCGCCTCCTACTTCGACGGCCTGGAACTGCTCGGCCCGGGCGTCGTGCCGGTGGCCGACTGGACGGCCGACGGCTCCCCCGGCGGCTCGTACGACCTCTCCAAGGGCGGCATCCTGGCCGGGGTGGGCCGCCGCCCGGTCTAGGCCGCCACCTCCAGGCCTTCGCCGAACCAGGTCCTCAGGGCCTCGTCGAGCGTCTCGTCGGGGTTACCCGCCCAGGCCACGTAGCCGTCGGGGCGCACCAGCACCGCGCCGTCGCCCTCGAAGGGCACCACGTGCACGCGCCCGTGCCGCACGCGCAGGCCGCCCGTCCCGTCGAGCAGCACGGGCCACGCGCGGGCGGCCGGCTCGGCCGGCAGGTCGGCCAGGAACCGCCCCGCCAGGGGGTGCGCCGGCGCGGGCACCGGGTAGGCCAGGTCCGCTCCGGCCATCATGGCGGCGATCCGGCGGCGGGCGTCGTCGTCGCCCAGCAGCTCACCGAACACCTCACGCAGCGCCGTGATCTCGGGCCCCGGCGCGGCCAGCGCGAGCTGCGCCTGCGTGTGCGTGGCGACCCGCAGGGCGGCCGGACGGCGCTCGGCGTCGTAGGTGTCGAGCAGCCCGGGCGGCGCCCAGCCGCGCACCTCGGCGGCCAGCTTCCAGGCCAGGTTGGCGGCGTCCTGCAGGCCGAGGTTGAGGCCGGGCGCGCCCATGGCCGAGTGGACGTGGGCGGCGTCGCCCACCACGAAGACCCTGCCCTCCCGGTAGCGGTCGGCGACGCGGGTGTTGCGGCCCTTGAGCCTCCTGAGCAGGTGCGGGCCCTCGCCGGTGGGCTCGGCGAGCGGCAGGTCGGCGCCGAGCACGCGGGCCAGGCTGGCGCGCACCTCGCCGACGGTCACCGGCACGTCGTCGTCGGGCGCCGAGGCGTCCCACTCCATGGAGCTGACCAGCAGCGTCCCGGGGCCCGCGGGGAGGATCGCGTACGCGCCGCGCTCGGTCCTGTGCCAGGTGTAGAGCACGTACGTGCCCACCCCCGGCACCTCGAGCTCGACGGTGCCGGGCCGGATCGTCGCGCCCGGCACGGTGACGTGGGCGCTGCGGCTCACGACGTCGGTCGAGGTGACGCCGGGGAAGCCGATGCCCGCGAGCTTCCTGACCGTGCTGTGCGCGCCGTCGCAGCCGACCAGGTAGCGGGTGCGCAGCTCGTACGCGCCTTCGGGCCCCCGCAGCTCCACCGAGACGCCGTGGGGGGCCTGGGTGAAGCCGAGCAGCTCGTGCCCGCGCCTGATCTCCACGCCCAGCTCGACGGCCCGCCGCTCGATCAGCTCCTCCAGGGCGGGCTGCTTGATCCCCACCCCGTACAGCGGGTTGTCCGCCAGCCCGGCCAGGTTCAGCGGCAGCGCGCCGAACACGAAGGCCGGCATCGGCGCGTCCTCCACGGCCAGGCCGCGCTGGTGGAGCAGCCTGACGACCTGGCCGATGATCCCGTTGGCCTTGGGCTGGTCGCTGCGCCGGGGCAGGCGCTCGACGACGGTCGGGCGCACCCCGGCCAGGGCGAGCTCGCAGGCCAGCATCAGCCCGTTGGGGCCGCCGCCGACGATGACGATGTCCATGTGGTCTCCTCAGAGGGAAGGATCGGGCAGCCCCGCGGCAAGCGCGCGCAGGGCCTCGCGCAACAGGGGCACGAGCGGGACCGGCGGGTCGGATCGCAGCCAGTGGGCGACGGCCGTCTGCACGGCGGAGCCCACGGCGACGGCGACGAGGTGGGGGTAGAGGTCGCGGGCGGCGTCGGTGCCGGTGCGCTCGGCCACCGCCGCGGCCAGCTCGTTGTTGCCGGCGAACACCGCCTGCAGCGACTCGGCCCGCAGCGCGGGCTCATCCGCCAGCATCCTGATGCTCGCCAGCAACTCGGGGTCGGGCGCCACGTCCGTGCGGGCCAGCGCCCAGGGCTCGACCATGGCCTCGGTCAGCGCCTGCCACAGCGGCTCCTGCGGCGGCCGCGCCCGCAGCGCCGCCACCGAACGGCTGATGCGGTCGGTGTGGCGGGCGGTGATCGCCTCGTACTTGCTGGAGAAGTAGTTGTTGAACGTGCGGGGCGAGACGCCGACCTCGGCGGCGATGTCCTCGACGCGTACGCGCTCCAGCCCGCGCTCGTGAGCCAGCCGGAGGGCGGCCGCCATCAGCGCCTCGCGCGTGGCCTGCTTCTTCCGCTCTCTGAGTCCGCTCATGCGCTGACCGTACGACAAAAGTGCGGACTCCGCAATTTTTCTGACCACGCATGTTTTGCCTAACGGGTGACCGACTGAATAGGCGTTAGATTGGGAGGATGTCCCTGACCCTCGAATTCGTCAGCACCATCAGGGCCGAGCGCTCCGGATTGACCGACAGGCTGTCCGACCTGGACGGCATGACGGCCTGGGTGCGGACGCACGCGCCCGACCTCGGCGACCTCACCGTCACGGAGGAGCTGCGCCAGGAGACGGTGCGCCTGCGCCAGGCCGTACGCGCGCTGCTCGCCAAGGCCGTGGCGCCGGAGCCGCCGAGCCGGGCGGACGCGGCGACCCTGCCCGGGTTCGAGGAGTCGCTGGCCCTGGTCAACGCCACCGCCCTGGCCGCCCCCACCGCACCCCAGCTGCACTGGAACGGCGAGCCGTCCCTCGCCACCGTGCCCGCGACGCGGGCCGACCCCGGCGCCCGGCTGCTCGCCCGGCTCGCCACGGCCGCCGTCGAGTTCCTCGCGGGGCCGGACCGCGCCCTGGTCCGCACCTGCCAGGCGCCGCGCTGCGTGCTCTATTTCGTCAAGGAGCACCCGCGCCAGGAGTGGTGCTCGACGGGCTGCGGCAACCGCGCCCGCGCGGCCAGGCACTACAGGGAGCACAAGAAAATCTAACGTTTGCAAGCCCGAGTTGCCGTTATAGTCTCTTTCTAACGGCAACTCGGCCGTGCAGGCGTTAGAGGAGAGTGGCATGTCCTTCCAGACCGGGCACATCGGGCTCAACGTCACCGATCTCGACAAGTCCAAAGAGTTCTACACGCGGGTCTTCGGCTTCACGGTGGCGGGCGAGTCGCAGGAGGACGGCCGCCGGTACGCGTTCCTGGCCCAGGACGGCACGCTGGTGCTGACGCTCTGGCAGCAGAGCGCCGGCCGCTTCGAGGCCGCCCGTCCGGGGCTGCACCACCTGTCGTTCCAGGTGGCCGACCTCGACGCGGTACGCCGGGCGGAGACGGTGATCAGGGAGATCGGCGCGACCCTCTACCACGACGGCGTCGTGCCGCACCGCGAGGGCGCCTCGTCGGGCGGCGTGTTCTTCGCCGACCCCGACGGCATCCGGCTGGAGATCTTCGCCCCGGACGGCGCGGGTGACCGGCCCGCGCCCAGCTCCGACGCGCCGACCTGCGGGTTCTTCTAATGAGGCATCCGGGCGAGGTGGCCGTGCAGCGCCGGGCGGGGGTGCGGCTGGAGGACCACGGGAGTTCACGGACGCGCCCCGAGATCCCGGAGCCGGCGGCCGAGTTCCTGCGGGACCAGCACATGATCGTCGTGGGGGCGGCCGACGACGGCGGGCACGTGTGGGCGGGCGTGCTCACGGGCCCGGCGGGGTTCGCCTCCGCGACGGACGACCGCACGATCGTGCTGCACGCCCTGCCGGGCGCCGACGACCCGCTGCACGGGCTGTTCGAGCGGGAACGGGACATCGGCCTGATCGCCATCGAGCCGCACACGCGGCGCCGGATGCGCGTGAACGGCACCGCCGTGCGGGCCGGCGACGCCCTGGTGGTGTGGACGGAGCAGGTCTACTCGAACTGCCCCAAGTACATCCAGACCCGCTCCCCCACCTCCGCTCCCGGCGAGCCCGCGGGGCTGGGGCGCGGGATCGCGCTGCCGGACCGGCACCGTAGGTGGATCGCCGAGGCGGACACGTTCTTCATCGCCACGCGGGCCGAAGGGCTCGGGACGGACGTGTCACACCGAGGCGGCAACCCCGGCTTCGTCCGGGTGACGGGAGCGCGATCGCTGGAGTTCCCGGACTACCAGGGCAACTCGATGTACATGACGCTGGGCAACCTGGAGCTGGACCCGGCGGCCGGGCTGCTGTTCGTCGACTGGGAGCGTGGGGAGACGCTGCAGCTCACGGGCCGGGCCCGGGTGGAATGGGGGGAGCAGCGGATGGTGCGCTTCGAGCTGGAGGAGTATGCGCACCTGGGCGGGACCGTGTCGGCCGGCTGGACCGCCCCCGGGTATCACCGCTTCAACCCCCCGGTCGAGGCAGGCGCTTCTCGAACCAGTGATGCGCGTACGGCTCGTCGCTGAACGCCGCCACCTCCCGGTAGCCGCTGGCCCGGTAGAGGGCGACGGCCTCCGTGAGCACCCGGTTGGTCTCCAGCCGCAGCGTGCGGACGCCCTGGGCGGCCGCCTTCCCCTCCGCCTCGGCGAGCAGCCGCCGCCCCAGCCCCATCCCGCGCACGGCCGGGTCCACCCACATCCGCTTGATCTCGGCGGACCCGGCCTCGCGGTGGAGCTTGAGGGCCACGCAGCCGACCGGCTCGGCGTGCAGCAGGGCGACCAGCAGCATCCCGGCCGGGGGCCGCAGCTCGGCGTCGGTCGCGGAGATGCTGCGGGCCGGATCGAAACCGCCCTCGAACCGGCGGGCCAGCTCGCCGGCGTAGGCCTGGAGGCAGTGGCGGGCGCCGGGATGGCGCGGGTCGAGCACGTCGATCCCGATCATGGAGGCGAGCAGCAGGCGCTCGACCTCGGACATGGCGGCCACGAGCCGGTCGCGCTGGGCGTCGGTGAGCGGCTCGAGGATGGCCGCCGCCGCCTCCTCGGACCTGCGATCCAGCTCCTCCCGCTCGGCGATCCCCGCAGGCGTGAGCCGGGCCGTGCGCACCCGGCCGTCGGAGCCGCCGTCGTCGACGGCCACCAGCCCGTCGGCCTCCAGCGACCGCAGCAGCCTGCTCAGGTAGCCGGAGTCGAGGTCGAGCCGCGTCCGCAGGGCTCGCACCTCGCTGCCCTCCGCCCCGATCTCCCAGAGCACCCGCGACTGCCCGAGCGCCCGATCCCGGGCCAGGAACCTGTCGTTGAGCGCCCCGATCCGCTGCGTCACGGTCCGCTGGAACCTGCGCACCTGGCCGATCGCCACACCGTCCATACCTCTGACTTTAGTCAGAGGTTCTCCCTTCCGCGAGGTCACATCCACGGACCCGCGATCGGCACCGCGCTGTAGTCCTCTCCCGTGACCGGGCGGATCTCCTCCCAGTGCACCCATCGCGCGCCCTCGCTCGCCTGCGGCGGCCAGAGCAGGAATCCCCATCGCACCCCTTCGGCGTCGTCGCCCCAGGCCAGCAGGTAGCGCGCCGCCGTGGCGTGCTCCACGACGGGCGGGCGCCAGAGCTCGGGCAGGTCCTGCGTGTCGATATCCATACCGTTCATTATACGAACACGCATTCGACAACTCCAGGAGTGCTAGGCTATGACTGAATATTCGATCCAGTCATAGGGACACACATGGCTGTGGCATTCACGCCCGAGGACCGGGCGCGCATCACCGCGTCGCTGCTCGACACCGCCGAAGAGCTCTTCGCCACCCAGGGCCTGAAGAAGACCTCGCTCGACGAGCTGGTCGCGGCCTCGGGCATCGCCAAGGGCAGCTTCTACGCGTTCTTCGAGTCCAAGGAGGAGCTGTACAAGGAGGTGATGATCCGCCGGGCGCCCGTGCTCGGCAAGCGGCTGGCCGCCGCCCTCGACCGGCCGCCCGGTGTCGAGGCGCTCGCCCACATCATGCGCGAGCTGATCGACGTGCTCACCACCGACCCGTTCTACTGGCGCCTGCTCACCCGGCCCGAGGAGCTGGAGGCGGTGGCGCGCAGGGTCGGGGCCGAGGAGGTCGCCCGCGTCACGCCTCACCTGCTGACGCCGCTGATCGACTACCTCGCCCGGGGGCAGGCCGACGGCGTCATCGTCGCGGACGCCCCACCCGAGGTGCTGGTCTGCGTGCTGCGCACGGCCGGCCTGCTGGTGCTCGACCGCGACAGGTTCGGCCCCGACCACCCCCAGGTGGTCGAGGCCACCATCAACGCGCTGGCCAGGGGGCTCATCGCATGAACGTGCTGAAGAAGTACGCGCAGGCCGCGGGCATGACGGACGAGGCGTGGAAGCGGCACGCCAACCCGTGGAGCGTCTGGACCAGGTTCGCGGCCATCCCGCTGATGATCGCGGCCATCTGGAGCAGGCAGTGGATCGGCTGGTGGGCCCTCGTCCCGGTGGGCCTGGTCGTCGTCTGGCTGGCCGTCAACCCGCACGTCTTCCCGGCGATCGAGCGGCCCGGCAGCTGGTCGGCCCGGGGGATCTACGGCGAGAAGCTGTGGCTGCGCGATCGGTCGCTGATCAGCGGCGACCACCGGAACGTGCAGCGGCTGCTCATCGGGGTCGGCTCGGCGGGGTTCGCCCTGCTCACCTGGGGGCTGATCGCGCTCGACCTCTGGCCGACGGTGTTCGGCGCCACGCTGGTCACGCTCGGCCAGCTCTGGCGCATCGACCGGCTCGGCCAGCTCTACCTGGCCCAACAGGATACAACAGAAAACCGCCCCTGCCCACTGAGGTGAGGAGAGGCGGTCGGGTCGGGGTGGAGCTATGGGGATTCGAACCCCAGACCTCCTCCATGCCATGGAGGCGCGCTACCAACTGCGCCATAGCCCCTTGCTGCGTGTACGAGTGTAGCCGACTTACGGACCCCTCAAGCACACGTTAAAAAGTAAGCATACGCAGAGTAAAAGCTTGCTACTGTCCGTTGCCGTGTTCAGCGTGCAACCACTACCCCTGACCCCGCGATGCGCCCAGATCCTCGACGAGCGCGAGCATGCCGTGATCGGCGTCAGCGCGCTCAACGGATACTTCACCCCCAGCACCATCAGACGCCTCCTCGACTGGGCGACCCGGACGTTCACGCGGGTCCACGTCCTCGTGCCCGGCGTCGAGCTGACCGGGACGCTGGTCGCCAGGGGCTGCCCGGCGGCCAAGGCCGGGGCCAAGGCGAGAGCGGCGGCCAACAACACGCGCAACCGGGTGATCCGCGCGCTCGACTCCCTCGACCCGCCCGACGCCACCGTGTTCGACTGGAACGAGCTGGCCGCCGACCCGGCCTACGACGGGGCGAGGACGCGGCTGGAGCGGCTGTTCGCCACCGATCCGGCCTTCAGGGAGCACTGCATGGACGCGGTACGGCCGATCGTCGCCGTGCCGGAGCTGTCCCGCGAGCAGGCCGAGCACGCCCTGCCCTTCCTCCTGGCCGAGCTGCCCTTCGTGATCGACACCCCGTCGATCCTCCGCACGGGCTCGTCGGTGTTCTGCTACCCCCGGCCGATGCCGATGGTGGACCTGCTCTACGCCGGCCTGCTGCCCGTGCGCCCGGCCCCCATGCAGGGATTCGTCTCCACCGCATTGACACAGGCCGCCCGGCCCGCCCACCATCTCAGTAACGCCAGGTAAATACATCGTCACCAGAGGTGGCCAGCTATGGATGCAGACGCCCGAAATGCTGGACAGGCGTTTGACACGAGCGACATGGATCACAACGGCTACCTCGACCACCGCGACATGATCGTGGTCGCCGCCGCGCTGTGCGCCCGGCTCGGGCTGTCCGGGCAGCACGCGCAGCGGGTCACGGACGCGTACGAGCGGGTCTGGCAGTACGCCGTCCGCAACATCGGCACCGACCCCGAGGGCCGCATCAGCAGGGAGTCCTACATCCACTACGCGCTGGCCCCCGGGCTCGACCGCGGCGCGTTCGTGGCCAACGTGGTCAGGCCGATCACCGACGCCCTCTGGGACGCGCTCGACGCCGACGGCGACGAGCGGCTCGACCGGGCCGAGTTCCTGCGCCTGTGGTCGGCGTACGACGTGGCGGGGGCGGCGTCACGGGCGTCGTTCGACCGGCTGCGCGGCAACAAGGTGGCGCACGTGTCGAAGGACGGGTTCGCCCGGGCGATGTACGACTTCTACTACAGCTCCGGCACCGCCGCCCCCATACTCGGCTGAAGCCCTCACCCCACCGAACGGGCCTGGTCGATGAGCTGGACCAGCTCCGTCACCATCGGGTCCTCGGTGGCCGGCGCCAGCCGGGCGGCCTGCTCCTTGAGCTCGGGCAGGTCCATGCCGAACGCCTTCCTGTCCCGCAGGTAGACCGCGAACGCGCCCACCACCACGTCCACCTGGAACCTGACCGGCGCCTTGTCCAGCGACGCGGCCAGCTCGTCGGCCCGCAGCGACTTGCTCGCCTCGGAGGCGGCCCGGGTGTCGGGGTCCTGCCAGCGTACGGTGGCCTGGGCGAGCTGCCCCTCGGCGCCCGGCTTGAGACGCAGCGAGTAGAGCGCGGTGACCGAGTGGCCGGGGCCGATCTCGCCGCCGTCGCGGGTGTCGTCGCGGAAGTCCTCCGTGTTCAGCGCGCGGTTCTCGTACCCGATGAGCTGGTAGCGCTCCACCACCGACGGGTTGAAGACCACCTGGGCCTTGGCGTCGCGCGCCCGCAGCTCGATGTTCGCGGGCAGCTGCGTGGTGAAGACCTTGTCGGCCTCCTCCTGTGTGCTGACGTACACGGCCATGCCGTCGCCGTTGTCGGCGAGCTGCTCCATCAGCTCGTCGCCGTAGTCGCGGCCGACGCCGACGGTGAGCAGCGTGACCTGCTTGCCCGCATACTCCTTGACCTGGCCGAGGATGCTACGCCACTCGGTGGGGCCCTGGTTGGCCAGGCCGTCGGAGAGCAGGATGACCCGGTTCGTGGCGGCGGGGCGGAACGCCTTGGACGCCTCCTGGTAGCCGGCGACGAGCCCGGCCGAGAGGTTGGTGCCGCCCGAGACGGTCAGCTCGTTCACCGCGTCGCGCAGCTCCTGCCTCGCGGTCAGCGGGGTCATCGACGCCAGCACGTCGGCCTCGTCGCTGAAGGACACGATCGACACCTGGTCGCCGGGCGCGAGCTGCTCAAGCAGTTTGAGCAGGGCCGACTTGACCAGGTCCAGCCGCCCGGTCTCGGCCATCGAGCCGGACACGTCGACGACGAACGTGAGGTTGGCGGGCCGCCGCGCCGCCGCGTCGGAACCGCGCGTCTGCAGGCCCACGCGCAGGATCGCCTGGTCGCGCTCCGGCAGCTTCGCGCCGTCCACGTGCACGGCGAAGCCGTCGTCCGACGGCGGCGCGTAGTCCTGCCGGAACGCGTTGATCCACTCCTCCGGGCGGATCTCGCCGGGCGCGGGCCAGCGGCCTCCCTGGAGGGTCTGCCGGGCGTAACCGTACGAGGCCGTGTCCACGTCCAGGGCGAACGTGGAGATCTGGGCCGTGGTCGTGTCCTCCTCGCCGTTCGTCTTGGCGGGTGACGCGGACGGGCGGGCCGGGGCCGGTTCCGCGTTCGCCGGAGCGTCGGCCGCGCGTTCACCGCTGGACTTGTTTCCGGAGCCACCTCCGCACGCAGAGAGGGCGAGCAGCGCAACAATCCCAATCCCCGCCACTAAAGGGCGAAATTTCATTGCAACCACCTCCATGCCCTACGACGGAACTTGATCTGCATCGGCCGGGCCGGTGACGTAAGCGAGCACAAACCGCGATCGGCGCGTGATCAGTTGTGACGAATGCGACAGTTGGGGTGACCGCGGGTGCCGTCCGGACCATCGGGATGTGGCCCTACCGTGACAACGCCGCGTCCTCCACCCGCACCCGTACGGTGAGCAGCACCGCGTTGGCGGCGGCGAAGGCCAGCGCGGTGAGCCAGGCCGAGTGCACCAGCGGCAGCGCGAGCCCTTCGGCGACCACGGCCACGTAGTTGGGGTGCCGCAGCCAGCGGTACGGCCCCCGGTCCACCAGCGGCATTCCCGGCACCACGACCACGCGGGTGTTCCACTGCCTGCCCAGCGTCCCGACGCACCACCAGCGCAGCCCCTGGGCCAGGACGACGACCGCCAGCATCGGCCAGCCCAGCAACGGGACGAAGGGGCGGCCGAGCAGCCACACCTCGGCGGGCGCCGCCCCGAGGAGCGCCGCGTGGGCCAGGACGATCCAGGGGTAGTGCCGCCGGCCGTACTCGACGCCGCCCCTGGACCTGGCCCAGGCCAGGTTGCGGCGGGCCACCGCCAACTCGGCCAGCCGCTCCAGGGCGACCAGCCCGATCAGGACGAGGTACGCGCTCACCAGTGCAGCAGCAACAGCTCGGCGGAGAACCCCGGCCCCAGCGCGAGGAGCACGGCGGGAGCGCCCGGCCGGCCCCGCGTCTCCTGGAGCACGTGGAGCACCGAGACCGAGGACAGGTTGCCGTGCTCGCGCAGCGACCGCCAGGTCACGTCCAGCGCTTTGGGAGGCAGGCCGAGGGTCCGCGTGATCGCCTCGATGACCTTGGGGCCGCCGGGGTGGCAGACCCAGGTGGCGACCTGCTCGGGGGTCAGGCCGTAGTCCGCCAGGAACGCCTTGATGTCACCGGCCAGCACCTGCTCCACGAACGCGGTCAGTTCCGGGTCCAGCACGATCCGGAACCCGTGCGGCCCGACCTCCCAGCCCATGAGGTGCTCGGTGTCCGGATAGAGCCGGCTGCGGGTGGCCACGACCTCGGGGCCCTCGCCGCGCCCGGTCGCCACGACGGCCGCCGCGCCGTCCCCGAACAGGGCGCTGGCCACCAGGTTCGCGAGCGAGGTGTCGTCCCGCTGGATCGTCAGCGAGCACAGCTCCACGCACACCAGCATCGCGACGTGGTCGGGCCAGCCGCGCAGGTAGTCGTGCAGGCGCGACAGCCCCGACGCGCCCGCCGCGCACCCGAGGCCGAACACGGGCACCCGCTTGACGTCCGGCCGCAGCCCCACCCGCTGGGCCAGCCTGGCGTCGAGCGAGGGCGTGGCGATGCCGGTGGTCGAGCAGAGCAGCAGGTGATCGACGCGCTCCGGGCGCACGCCGGCCTTGTTCAGGGCGCCTTTGACGGCCTGCTCGGTCAGGTCGAGGGCCGTTTCGACGTAGGTGTCGTTCGCGCGGGCGAAGGAGTCGAGCTTGGTGTAGTCGGCCAGCGGGAGCGCGAGATTGCGGCCTTCCACGCCGGCCGCCGCATGGAATCGGCGCAGCAGCTCCTCGTCGCAGTCGGTCAGCCGGGAGAACGCCTCGGTGATCTCCGCCTGGGCGTAGTGATGATCCGGCAAAACGGTCTGCACAGCCGATATATGCATATACCTCTCTTGCCGCTGAAAGGCCGCGGCTAACATGCGAGGCATGCTTCTGCCGCTTCCCTCCAGGCCGCATCGGGTGGCCGCGCTGGCGTTCGACGGCATGGCGCCGTTCGAGCTCGGCTGCGTCGTGGAGTTCTTCGGGCTGCCCCGGCCCGAGCTGGACGTCCCGTGGTACTCGCTCGCGGTCTGCGCCGAGACGCCAGCGCCGCTGCGGGTGGTGGGCGGGTTCACCATGCAGGCGGCGCACGGGCTGGACGTGCTGGCCGAGGCCGACACGGTGATCGTGCCCGGGGTGGCGGACGTGCGCGGAGAGGTCTCCGGCGCGCTCGTGTCCGCGCTGCGGCTCGCCCACTCGCGTGGCGCGCGCCTGGTGTCGATCTGCTCGGGCGCGTTCGCGCTGGCGGCGGCCGGGCTGCTAGACGGGCGCGAGGCCACCACGCACTGGAAGTACGCCGAGCTGCTCCAGGAGCGTTTCCCGCTCGTCCGGGTCAACCCCTCGGTCCTGTACGTGGACGGCGGCGACGTGCTGACCAGCGCAGGCAGCGCGGCGGGCCTCGACCTGCTGGTCCACCTGGTACGCAGCGACCACGGGCCGACCGTGGCCAACGCCGTGGCCCGCCGCCTGGTCATACCGCCGCACCGGGAGGGCGGCCAGGCGCAGTTCATCCAGGCCGCCGTGACACCCGTGACGGACGACGACGGGGTGGCCAGGGCGATGTCGTGGGCCCTGGAGCACCTGGCCGGGCCGATCGCCGTGGCGGACCTGGCCAGGGTGGCGCACATGTCGGAGCGCTCGTTCATCAGGCACTTCAGGCGGCAGACCGGCACCAGCCCGCTGCGGTGGGTGATCTCGCAGCGGGTGGCGGCCAGCCTGCCGATGCTGGAGTCCACCGGGGCGCCGGTGGAGGAGATCGGGGCGGCGGTCGGGTTCGAGAGCGCGGTGACGTTCCGGCACCACTTCACGCGGGCCATGCGGACGTCGCCGTCGGCGTACCGGCGGGCCTTCGGGGCGTGAGCCTGCGCGCGTACCGGTCTCAGGCCGTGAGCCTCCACAGGGAGGTGATCTCGGCGGCGCGGGCCTCGTGCAGCGCGTCCTGCTCGTCCTTCGGCCGGTGGTGCCGAGGCGGGACGTCCAGGCGCCCGGCCACGCGCAGCCCGGCCCCCTCGAACGCGGCCAGCAGGTCGGCCCGGGTGCGCAGGCCGAGGTGCTCGGCCAGGTCGGAGAGGATGAGCCAGCCCTCGCCGCCCGGCTCCAGGTGCCCGGCGAGACCGTCGAGGAACCCGTTCAGCATCCGCCCGCCGGGATCGTAGACGGCCTGGTCGAGGGGCGAGACCGGCTTGGCGGGCAACCACGGCGGGTTGCACACGACCAGCGGCGCCCTGCCGGGCGGGAAGAGGTCGGCACGCACGACCTCCACCCGGTCGTCCAGCCCGAGACGGGCCAGGTTGTCCTCGGCGCACTCGACGGAGCGCTGGTCGAGGTCGGTGGCCACGACCTCGTGCACGCCCCGCTCGGCCAGCACGGCGGCCAGCACGCCCGTGCCGGTGCCGATGTCGAAGGCCAGCCGGCGGTCCTCCGGCAGCGGCGCCCGCGCGACCAGGTCGACGTACTCGCCCCTGATCGGCGAGAAGACGCCGTGGTGCGGGTGGATGCGGGCCCCGAGCGCGGGGACGTGGACGCCCTTGCGCCGCCACTCGTGGGCTCCGATCAGACCGAGCAGCTCGCGCAGCTGGCCCACCGCCGGCGGGGCCTCGGCGCCGTACACCTCGGCGCACGCCTCGCGCACGTCCGGCGCCCTGCGCAGCGCCACCACGTGGTCCTGCGCGAACGGGATGAGCAGCATGCCCAGCGTGCGGGCGCGCTGGGACCGGGCCTGGCGGTAGCGGTGGAACCCGGAGCCGGGCGCGGCGGGCTTGCACCGGCGCCCCATGGCTGTCAGCAGCTGGCGGGCGTTCTGGAAGTCGCCCTGCCAGAGCAGCGCGGTGCCCTCGCAGGCCAGCCGGTAAGCGGTGTCGGCCGTCATCCGGTCGTCGGCCGTGACCACCCGCCTGGGTGGCGACGCGCCCAGCGCCGACCGCCAGATCGCCGACCGTTCCTGCCCTGCCTCGGTCCAGTGGATCATCAGAACCCGACCGTTTCACACGTCACGCCCGCGCGGCCACCCATTTACGGCAGCAGACCGTCCACCAGGGCGCGCAGCCCCCGGGCGTAGGTGTCCTGCGCGGTCAACTCCTCCCACCGTACGCCCACCGCGCTGATCAGCGGGAACTCCTCGGGATCCAGCCCGGCGAACACCCGCTCCCGATACGTCGGGCCCCCTTCCGCCCGCCTCCTCCCGGCCGCCGCCCTGGAGCCGATCTCCCCCGCCGTGTAGTGCCAGATGATCCGGTACGCGTCCACGGCCCGCTCGATCGTCAGCCCGGCGCGTACGGCGGCGTCGATGATCTTCTCCGGGTACCAGAGGGCGCCGACCGAGAGCAGGTCGTCGGCCCTGAGCACGTCCACGATCCACGGGCAGCCGGACAGCCCCTCGCGCATGGCCGTGGCCACGGCCACCACGCACTCGCGCGGGTCGTCCGGCAGCTCGGGCCTGGGCATCCCGGCGGCGTAGTCGTCAAGGAGGAGCAGGAGCAGCTCCTCCTTGTCGCGTACGTGGTGGTACAGCGCCATCGCCGTGCTGCCCACCTCCTTCGCAAGCCTGCGCATGGTCAGGCCGCCGACTCCGTCCGCCTCGATGACGTGGTGAGCGGCGGCCACGATCTCCGCCCGGGAGATCCTGGGCGGCCTTCCTGTACGTGCGGGCATCCTGTCATGCTACTTTCTATACATGTATGAAAACTCGGCGAGGCTCGTCGCCTGGGGTGACGAGCTGATCAAGCTGCACGACGGTTTCCGGCGCGACCTGGCGAACCTGCGTTCGTCGCGCGGGACGGACCTGCGTACGCACTGCCTGGCCTTCTGCGACGCCCTCCACGCCCACCACGAGGGAGAGGACGGCGCGCTCTTCCCCCATCTCGCGGGCGAGCACCCGGAGCTGGCGCAGGCGCTGGAACGGCTGCGGGCGGAGCACGTGGTGGTGGCGCGGCTCATGGAGCGCATTCGCCTCCTGCTGGACACGGACGATGACGGCGACGGCGACGGGGTGGCGGCCGAGCTCGACCGCCTGGCCCGCGAGCTGGAGGCGCATCTGGACTACGAGGAGGAGCAGCTGGTGCCCATCCTGAACACGATGGACACCCTCCCGGACGAGGTCTGACCGGGCTATCTGGCGCGCAGGGCGTCGAGGCTCAGCGTGAAGTGGCGACGCCACCGCTCGGGATCGGCCTCCGCCGTCGCACCGGCCTCCCCCGAAGCCGTGGCCGAGACCCACTGGCGCCTCCACACGGCCCGTGACCTCCACGAGGTCGTCCTCGGCGACCTGGCCACCGTCAAAGCGGCGATCAGCGCCCTCTGACCGCCCCGCGGTCAGTTCCCGCGCTCGGCCGTGACGAGCTCGCGGGTGGCCGGAGCGACCTCGGCCGCGAACAGCTCCACCACCGACGGCTCGTCCGCCATCAGGATGAACGTGCTGACGCCGTGGTCCAGGGCGAGGCCGGCGAGCTCTTCGGCCCACTGGTCCGGCGGCCCGTCGAGCAGGCCGCGGCTGGAGCTCGCGAAGCGGCCCGACAGGTTCAGCAACCGGCGTACGTCGGCGGGCGAGCGGCCGGCGGACAGCGCGGCCTCGTCGATGTGCTTGTTGCCCTCCGTGAGGTCGGCGGGGCCGCCCTGCAGGTAGGACAGCGACGGCAGCCAGCCGTCGGCGGCGCGGCCGGTCAGCTTGAGCATCTTCGGCTTGTAGGCGCCGAGCCAGATCCCGATGTCATGGGCCGGAGCGGGGCCGCGTTTGACGCCTTTGACCTGGTAGTACTCACCTTCCACCCGGACGCCGCCCGGCTCGCCGGCCGCCCAGATCTCGCGGAAGATCCGGATCGCCTCCTCCAGCGCGTCCACGGCCTGGCCGGGAGACAGCCGCCGGCCGCCCATGGCCTCGATGGCGTCCCAGAACCCGCCCGCGCCGATGCCCAGCTCGAAGCGGCCGCCGCTGAGCAGGTCCAGGCTGGCGGCGCTGCGGGCCAGCACGGCGGGGTGCCGCAGCGGCAGGTTGAGCACGTTGCCGCTGAGCCGGACGCGCTCGGTGCGGGCGGCGACGTAGGACAGCAGGGTCCAGGTGTCGAGGAATTTCGGCTGGTACGGGTGGTCCTGGAAGGTCACCAGGTCCAGGCCGGCGCGGTCGGCCGCCACGGCCAGCTCCACCGCGTGCGCGGCGGGCTGCGCCGTGGGGGTGACGAACGCGCCGAACAGCAGGTCGTGCCCGTAGTCGGTCATCTATGACTCCTCAGGTCGGATGTTGAAGTTGTCGCGGAAGACGTTGTCCGGGTCGTACCGTGCCTTGAGCTCGCGCAACCGCCGCAGGGTGCTCGGCGGGAACGCGTCGCCCAGCCGCTCGGGGCGCCCGTCGGTCTCGAAGCTGAGGTAGAGGCCGTTGACGTACGGCTCCAGCCGGGCCCACTCCCTGTCCACCCGCTGCCGGTTAGCGCCGAAGCCGATGACCGAGAAATTGGCGGAGCGGTGGGCGTAGGCGGTGGCGTCCGGAGGGACGTCGGCCACCGCGCCGCCGACCGAGCGGATCTGGAAGAAGTACACCGCGCCGCTGTGGATCAGCCGCGCCGCGGCGGCGGCGAACTCCGGGGTGATGTGCTCGACCAGCCCGGAGCGGGTGACCGGCTCCCCCTGGCCGTTGTGGCCGTCGCCGGCCGCGTTGGCCATGACGGCGGCGTACGAAGTGATCACGACCTGCTGGTCGAGCAGCGGGGCGATGTCCGCCAGCGGCTGGAGCCGGTCGATGACGGTCTCCGGCACGCCCGCGTTGACCATGGCCAGCACGTGCCCGGTCGCCGGACGTCCCGCGCGCGGCGGGCTCACGATGAGGAAGCTCGTGAGGTCGCGGGGGGCCGACTCCTGGACCGCGCCCCACCTCTCGAGGAACGTGGCCGTGTCCCGGGCGTCCATGACGAGCTGCGCCCACCCGACGTCGCCGACCTCGTCCACCTGGAACTCGAACGCCGTGACGACGCCGAAGTTCGCGCCCGCGCCGCGTACCGCCCAGAACAGGTCCGCGTTCTCCGTCTCGCTCGCCCGCACCACCGAGCCGTCGGCGAGCACCATCTCGACGGCGCGCAGGTGGTCGATGGTCAGGCCGTGGTCGCGGGCCAGGAACCCGAGGCCGCCGGCGGTGGCCAGGCCGCCGACGCCGACCCCGCCGTAGTCGCCGGAGCTGAGCGCCCACCCGTACGGCTCCAGGGCCGCGGCGACGTCCGCCCAGCGCGCTCCCGGCCCGATCCTGACCAGGCGGCTCTCCCGGTCGAGCACCTCGATGGAGTCGAGCCCGGACACGTCGACGACGATGCCGCCGTCGTTGGTGGAGCGGCCGCTGATCCCGTGGCCGCCGCTGCGCACCCCCAGCGGCAGGTGCGGGTGGGCCCGCGCGAACGCCAGAGCCTCGGCCACCTGGCCGGCGTCGCCCGGCCGGATGACCAGCCCCGGCGCGCCGCCCCGCGCGTACGTCGACCTGACCCGCGAATACCCAGGATCGCCCGGCTCGATCACCGGCAGGCCCGCGGGCACCCGGTCGTAGTCGATCCCGGCTCGCCGCAGGGCGCGCACGGAGGCGCGGCGCAGCTGGCGGCCGGTCGGTCCCACGGCCTCGCGCAGAGCGGGCACCACCTCCAGCGCGAACCGCTCGATCTCCTCCGGGTCGTCCGACATGAGGATGAACGTCCCGATCCCGTCCTCGACGGCCAGCGGGAGCAGCTCCTCCAGCCCGGACCGCGCCGGGACGTTGACCAGCCGGCGGATCTCCCGGGGATCGCGCCCGGCGGCCGCGGCGGCCTCGTCGATGAGCTTGTTCCCGGTCCTGATCCGGTCCGGCGCGCGCTCGTCGAGGGTGACCAGCCAGCCGTCCGCCTGCTCCCCCACCAGCCGCAGCGCCCGCGCGTCGTCCGCGCCCAGCCAGATCGGCACGTCGTGCGCGGCGGGCGGCCCCGGCTGCGCGCCACCGGTCCGGTAGTGCTCGCCGTCGAACCGCAGCGGCCCGCCGTCCGCGTCCCACATGCCGCGGATCACCTCGAGCGCCTCACCGGCCCGCTCAGCGGGCCCCTCAGAGGGCCCTGTGCCGGCGCCCAGCGCGAGCGACAACCGGCCGCCGGACAGCAGGTCGAGGCTGGCCGCCGCGCGGGCGAGCACCGTGGGCGGGCGCAGCGCGAGGTTCAGGACGTTGGCCGACAGGCCCACCCGCGAGGTCCGTCCGGCCACCCACGACAGAAGCGTCCACGTGTCGAACGTATCCGGATGATCCGGAAAGGTGACCAGGTCGTACCCCAGTTCCTCACTCCGGACCGCCAGCGACACGGCGTCGGCTCCGGGGGTGAGGAACGTGCCGAACGTCAGTGGATGGCCGTAGTTCATCCGAGCCCTCTCCAGAAAAGGTTGATGCATCAACCATACTAGACTGTCGTCATGTCCTCGCTCTCCACCCGCCAGGCGGCCCACTGGGCCAGCTATCAGCGCATGCGCGTGCAGCTCACCGGGCGGATCAACCGGGAGCTCGCCGGCTCCACCGGCCTGTCGGAGGCCGACTACGAGATCCTCGCCCATCTCACCGAGTCGCCCGACGAGTCGATGCGGGCGCTGGCGCTGCGGTGCGGGCTGGCATGGGAGAAGAGCCGCCTGTCCCATCAGCTGCGGCGCATGGAGCAACGAGGGCTGGTCACGCGAGCGGAGTGCGAGGAGGACAACCGGGGGTCGGTCATCCGGGCCACCGAGGAGGGCCGCCGGCTCGCCGCCGAGGCCAGGCTCCACCACGAGCGGGCCGTACGGCGCTACGTCGTCGACGTGCTGACCCCGAGCCAGCTGGAGGCGCTGGGCGACATCGCCGAGACCGTGCTGGGCGGGCTCCTGGACGAGGAGCACCACTCCGCGACGGGATAGGACGATTGTCATACCAAGGTCAGGATCGATGACACCGGTCAACGCCGCGAAATCGCCGGAACATCGAGACATGAGAAGAATCCTCCTGGCCCTGGGGCTGGCCCTGCTCTCCCCGCTCGTCGCGGAGTTCCTGCTCGGCGACTTCCCCCTGACGTACCTGTCCTTCCTGCTCCTGCTCGCCCCCACCTACGGCGGCGCCGCGGTCGTGATCCGGGAGGTGGCCCGCAGGAAGGGGCTCGGGTGGCCGGGCATCGTGCTCATGGCCCTCGCCTACGGCGTCTTCGAGGAGGGCATCATGACGATGTCGCTCTTCAACCCCAACTATGCCGGGCAGCGGCTGCTCGACCCCGGCTACGTGTCCGCGCTCGGGATCGGGGTCCCCTGGACGCTGTTCGTGCTGGCCCTGCACACGGTGTGGAGCGTGAGCGTGCCCATCGCGGTCATGGAGGAGCTGGCCGGCGAGCGGCGGACCACCCCGTGGCTGGGCAGGGCCGGCCTGGGCGTGGCGGCGGCGCTGGCCGTGCTGGGAGCCGCGTCGACCACGCTGTTCTCCTACCAGAACGGGCACTTCCTCGCGTCCGTGCCGCAGCTGGTGTCCATCGTGGTGATCGTGGTCCTGCTGGTGGTGGCGGCCTTCCGGCTGCCGCGGCCGGGCCGGTCCGCGGGGCGGGCCCCGTCGCCGTGGCTGGTGTTCGGGGCGGCGCTGGCCGCCGGGCTGGTGTTCGAGCTGCAGACGGTGATCCAGGGGCTGCCCGTCTGGCTGACCATCGCCGCGCTCGTCGCGGCCGAGGCGGGCATCGCCTGGCCGGTCCTCACCTGGTCGGCACGCGAGGGATGGGACGGCAGGCACCGGATGGCGCTGGGCGGCGGGGCGCTGCTGACCTACGCCTGGCACGCGTTCTTCTCCCGGCCGCTGGTGCCGTCGTCACCCGGGCTCGACCTCGCCAGCCACCTGGTGTTCGGGCTGGGCGCCGTGGCGCTGCTGGTCGTGGCGCTTCAGAGGGTGAAGTCGAATGTGTAGGAGTGCGAGCCGTCAGGGGCGATGATGATGTCCATCTCGCCCCTGAGCCCCCGCAGCTCCCCCGTTGCCGAGTCGGGGACGACCGAGATTCTCAGCGACCGCTCGCCGCGGTCGCTGACCGCGTTGTGCTGCACGACGAAGGCCCCCGCGCGACCGTCGAGGGTGCCCTCGATGCGCTCCAGCGCCACGTACGACCTCGACTCCTCGACCTGCGTCGAGGCCGTCAGCAGGTGGACGACGCTGGTGGCCGTCAGGTCCCCGTGGAAGGTCTTGGACATGGTCACGAGCCCGATCGAGACGCCGTCACGCTCCACGAACGGCGCCTTGGCGTCCCAGCCTGCGGTGTCGAAGGTTCCCTTGGCGGTCATGGCTCCATCGTGCCGGTCATACCTGTCAGATCCCGTCAGGTACCGGCGAGGCGCTCCACGACCGGCGCGAACTCGTCCAGATACTGGGCGTTGACCGACACGTACGAGACGCCGAGCCGGTCGCGGCGCCTGCGCAGCGTCTCCGCCATCTCGTCCGGGGTGCCCAGCAGGACTCCGGTGCCGCCGGCCGGGACGCTCAGCCAGGAGGGCGGCTCGGCCCCGGCGGCCGCGAGGTTCATGCTGAGCTCCAGGTCGTGGAAGCGGTCGCCGGCCAGCTCGTACAGCTCGTCCAGCTTGGCCGCCACCTGATCCTCCGTGTAGTGCGGCGGCAGGCCGAGCGCCACGGTGTCGGCCTTCTCGGCGGCGAGCTTGAGGAGCCTGGTCCCGGACGCGGCGACCAGGACCCGTACGTCCTTGACCGCGTCGATGGTCTGGGCGACGCGCTCGATGCGCTGACCGGGCGTGCCGTACCCGACGCCGAGGGCCGCGGCGTCCCGCTCCGCGTCCGGGCGGCCGGCGCCCAGGCCCAGCTCGAAGCGCCCGTCGGTGAGCGTGTGCAGGGTGGCGCTCTCCCATGCCACGGCCTCGGGAGTCCGGTTGGCGGCGCTCAGCACGAACGTGCCGACGCGCAGGGTCGTCGTGGCCGTCGCGGCCACGGCGGCTGCGACGAAGGGCGACAGCGTGCCGAGCGTGTCGGGCACCAGCAGCGTCGAGTAGCCGAGGCCCTCCGCCCTGCGGGCCAGGCCGGTCCACGCGCCGGCGTCGGTGGCATGTCCGGCGACCGCGCCGAACCTGAACAGGTGATCGGTCATGCCACCAACGATCGCGGATCCACGCCCCCGCGACATCGTCCCCGGGGGCGGTGGTCTCCTACATCCGGGGGAGCATGCCCGCGCGAGAGTGCTACTCCTGCAGCAGTATCCGCGTGAAGTCGTTGGCGAACTTGCCCTCGGGGTCGAGCCGCCGCGCCAGCGAGCGGAACTCGTCGGGGCACGCGGGCCGGCGGGTGAACAGCTTGCCCCAGTGCGGCCTCGGCGCGAACGGCGCCAGCGTCTCCTCCACCAGCTCCAGCACCGGCAGCACCGCGGCCACGTCCCTGATCCAGGTGAAGTGGATGCCGACGCTTTCACGGCCGCGGAAGGGGCTCAGCCACAGGTCGTCGGACGCGATCGAGCGCACCTCGGAGATCTGCAGGACGGGCCGGATCCGGTCGCCGATCGCGAACAGCTCGCGCAGCGCCTTGACCGCGTGCTCCCTGGGCAGGATGAGCTCCGACTGCAGCTCGTTGCCCGCGCCGCTCGGCTCGGCGTCCGGCCGGAAGTGCGGCAGCCGCTCGTACCACGGGCCGGGCACGCCGAGCTGGATCGTGCAGTTCTCCGCCGACATCGCGGGGAGGGGGTGGCGGGGGCCGTCGGCCGGGGTGGTGCCGTACCAGTCGGCGTCGGTCAGCTCCTCGGTGCTCTTCAGCCAGACGCGGGTGTCGCGCCAGTCGGTGAAGAGGCTGACGCTGTAGGCGCCGGACATGATCTGGTCGAAGTCGGCGAGGGCGGCCGCGGTCAGGCCCTCGCGTACGTACTGGCGCACCTCGAAGGCCGGCACCAGGTCGAGGGTCAGCGAGGTGACGATGCCGAGCGCGCCGAGGGCCACCACCGCGCCGGGGAAGTCGGCGTCGCCGCGGGAGAGCGTGAGCACGGAGCCGTCGGCAGTGACGAGGTCGAGCGAGGACACGGCCGAGGCCAGGCCGGGGACGGCGTCGCCGGAGCCGTGCGTGCCGGTCGCGACCGAGCCGGCCACGGAGATGTGCGGCAGCGAGGCCATGTTCGCCAGCGCGAACCCGGCCCGGTGCACCTGCGGCGCGAGCCGCGCGTACGTCATGCGCGCGGGCACCCGCACCGTGGCCGCCGCGCTGTCGATCTCCACCGCGTCCGGCATCCGGTCGAGCACGACGAGGTCGCCGTCGGTGTCCGCGACGTCGTTGAACGAGTGGCCGCTCCCCAGCGCCCGCACGCGGGAGCCGGCCGAGACGAGCCGCTGGAGCTCGTCGAGCGAGGTCGGGTGATGGACATCTTGCGCCCGAAATGCGGTGTTTCCCGCCCAATTGGTCAGCGTCACGGCATTACCTTCCCACAAACCACCTTGTCAGCCCGGCCCGGGTGCCGCTAGCTTCATGAGCCGCTGACGGAGGTGTGCCGTGCTCTATTTGTCCGAGGCCATTGGCCTGGTCACGCTTGTGCTCTGGCTCTACTGCCTCTTCGACGCGATCACCACGCCCGACGTCCTCTGCAGAAACCTGCCGAAGATCCTCTGGGTGGTCATCGTGCTGCTGTTCCCGCTGATCGGCTCCGTCGCCTGGCTGGTGGCCGGCCGCCCGGACCGGTCGCAGGCGGTCACGCGCCCGAACGCGTTCCCCGAGTACGACCGCCCGGGCCGCTTCGCCGCCGTCAACCCCGACGACGACGAGGAGTTCCTGCGCCGCTGCCGCGAACGCGCCGAGGAGCAGCGCAGGAACGCCCCCGAGAAACCGTCCGAGGACTAGAAGCCCTGGGCCAGGCGGTAGTACGCCTGGTTCCAGCGGATCTCCTTGGTGAACCGCTCGGTCGTCGTGTCGGCGTCGATGATCAGCAGCTCCACACCGAGCATGTCGGCCAGGTCGGTCAGCTCCGCGCGGCCGATCGCCGTGGAGAGCACCGTGTGGTGCGGCGCGCCCGCCGTGAGCCACGACTCCGTGGACGTACGCAGGTTGGGGCGGGGGGTCCAGACCGCGCGGGCGACGGGCAGCTTGGGCAGCGGCTGGGGCGGGGCCACGAGGTCGATCTCGTTGGCCACCAGCCGGAACCGGTCACCCATGTCGGCCAGGCCCACCACGATGCCGGGGCCGGGCTCGGCGTCGAACACGAGCCGGACCGGGTCCTCCCGGTTGCCGATGCCCAGCGGGTGGATCTCGCACGACGGCGTGCCGGAGGCGATCGAGGGGCAGACCTCCAGCATGTGCGCGCCCAGGATGAGCTCCTGGCCGGGCGACAGGTCGTAGGTGTAGTCCTCCATGAACGAGGTGCCGCCGGGCGCCATGGACTTCAGCGTGCGCAGCAGGACCGAGGTCTTCCAGTCGCCCTCGCCGCCGAAGCCGTACCCGTCGGCCATGAGCCGCTGCACGGCCAGTCCGGGGAGCTGGCGCAGGCCGCCGAGGTCCTCGAAGTTCGTGGTGAACGCCTTGAAGCCGCCCGACTCCAGGAAGCCGCGCAGGCCCAGCTCGATCCTGGCCGCGTACCGCAGCGACTCGTTGCGCTCGCCGAGCAGCTCGGGGGCGACCTTGTACTGCTCGGCGTACTCCTTGACCAGCGCCGTCACGTCCGCGTCCGAGGCCGCGTCCACGGCCTCCACCAGGTCGTTCACGCCATAGGTGTTGACCGAGACGCCGAAACGGAGCTGCGCCTCGACCTTGTCGCCCTCGGTGACCGCCACGTCGCGCATGTTGTCGCCGAAGCGGGCCAGCTTCAGCGTGCGCACCTCGGCCAGGCCCTTGGCGGCCCGCACCCAGGTCAGGATGCGCTCGCCCACGGCCGGGTCGCTGACGTGCCCGGCCACGGTCTTGCGCGGCACGCCCAGCCGCGTCTGCACGAACCCGAACTCGCGGTCGCCGTGCGCGGCCTGGTTGAGGTTCATGAAGTCCATGTCGATGGTGCTCCACGGGAGCTCCACGTTGGCCTGCGTGTGCAGGTGCAGCAGCGGCTTGCGCAGCGCGTCGAGCCCCGAGATCCACATCTTGGCCGGGGAGAACGTGTGCATCCACGCGATCACGCCGGCGCACGAGTCGTCGGCGTTGGCCTCCAGCATCACGCGCCTGATCGCCGCCGCGTCGGTGAGCACGGGCTTCCACTCGACGGGCATGGGCAGCTGCTCGGCGATCCGCTGAGACTGCTCGGCCACCTGGCGCAGCGTGTCCTCGCCGTACAGCCCCTGGCTGCCGGTCAGAAACCAGATCTTCAACGCGGGCTCCTCTGTCCGTAGACGTTCTGATAGCGGTCGTACAGGCGGTCGATGTCGTCCTGCGGGATCGGCAGCGGCTCGCCGAGCTGCCGGGCCACGTGGACGGTGCGGGCCACGTCCTCGCACATGACGGCGGCCTTCACGGCCGCCTTCGGGTCCTTGCCGATGCTGAACACGCCGTGGTTCTGCATGAGGACGGCCTTGGAGCGGTGGCCCTTGAGCGTCTCGACGATGCCCTGGCCGATCGAGTCGTCGCCGATCAGAGCGAACGGGCCGAGGGGGATCTCGCCGCCGAACTCGTCGGCCATCGCGGTCAGCACGCAGGGGATGGCCTCGCCGCGCGCCGCCCAGGCGGAGGCGTAGGTGGAGTGCGTGTGCACGACACCGCCGACGTCGGGCATGTTGCGGTAGACGTACGCGTGCGCGGCGGTGTCGCTGGACGGCGAGTGCTCGCCCTCCACGAGGTTGCCGTCGAGGTCGCACACGACCATGTTCTCCGGCGTCAGCTCGTCGTACGAGACCCCGGACGGCTTGATGACGAACAGGTCCTCGCCCGGGATCCGGCCCGAGACGTTGCCCGCGGTCCAGACGACCAGGTTGTACCGGACCAGCTCCGAATGGAGGTCGGCGACGATCTTCCTCATGCTCATGCCTGGGCCTCGTTCCTGATCGCGCGGAGGGTGTGCAGCGTCTTTCCGTCTCCGAAGAAGTCGTGGAGCCTGCGGTACTCGGCGTAGAGCCGGTCGTAGGCGTCGGCGCTGGCCTCGTCGGGCACGTACGCGGCCTCGGTGCGCTTGCCCATGGCCGCGGCGGCCTCCTGGATGCCCGGGTAGGCGCCGGCGGCGACGGCCGCGTGGATGGCCGAGCCGAGCGCGGGGCCCTGGTCGGAGCCGATGACCGACAGCGGGCGGCGCAGCACGTCGGCGTAGACCTGCATGAGGAAGCGGTTCTTCAGCAGGCCGCCGGCGACCACGAACTCCTCAACCGGCACGCCCGACTTCTCGAACGTCTCCACGATCATCCGGGCGCCGAACGCGGTGGACTCGATGAGCGCGCGGTAGACGTCCTCGGGCTTGGTGGCCAGGGTCTGGCCGATGATCACTCCGGAGAGGTTGTGGTCCACGAGCACCGAGCGGTTGCCGCCGAACCAGTCGAGCGCGACCAGGCCGTGCTCGCCGACCGCCTGCTTCTCCGCCAGCGCGGTCAGGCTCTCGTGGTCGAGGTCGCCCCCGAAGTTGTCCACGAACCAGGCGAAGATGTCGCCGACCGCGGACTGGCCGGCCTCGTAGCCCCAGAGGCCGGGCACGATGCCGTCGCGTACGACGCCGCACATGCCGGGCACCTCGGCGAGCTGGTCGCTGGGCATGATGTGGCAGGTGGAGGTGCCCATGATGGCCACCATCTGGCCGGGCCCGACGGCGTCCGCGGCGGCCGAGGTGACGTGCGCGTCCACGTTGCCCACGGCCACGGCCGCGCCCTCGGGCAGGCCGGTCCACTCCGCGGCCTGCGCGGTCAGGCGCCCGGCGAGGCCGCCGAGCGGGGCCAGCGTGGTGCCGCCGACCTGGTCGCCGACCTGACCGGTGGCGAGCTTGCTCACGAAACCGGCGAAGCCGGGGTTGAGCTCGGCGAGGAACTCCTCGGACGGGTAGGAGCCGTCCTGGAAGATCCCCTTGTAACCCACAGTGCAGATGTTGCGGCTCTCGACGCCGGTGAGCTGCCAGATGATCCAGTCGGCGGCCTCGATCCAGCGCTCGGCCCTGGCGTACACCTCGGGGGCCTCCTCCAGGACCTGCAGACCCTTGGCGAACTCCCACTCCGAGGAGATCTTGCCCCCG
The DNA here is from genome assembly GCF_043496855.1 of Nonomuraea sp. JJY05. Classification (NCBI taxonomy): domain Bacteria; kingdom Bacillati; phylum Actinomycetota; class Actinomycetes; order Streptosporangiales; family Streptosporangiaceae; genus Nonomuraea; species Nonomuraea sp. JJY05. The sequence goes on along the minus strand of NZ_JBIEIS010000021.1, from coordinate 85,090 downwards.
TAGCGCGGCAGCCAGCTCTCCCCCCGGCGCGCGGCCAGCTCGTTGATCCGGTCGGCGTGCGACTGTGCGGCGTGGTGCTTCCACAGCTTCGGCCACGCGTGCGGCTCGAAGGGGGTCTCGAAGCACAGCGGCGTGCCGTCCGCCGTCGTGGGCAGCACGGTGCAGGCGGTGAAGTCGGTGCCGATGCCGATGATCTGCTCGGGCGCGACGCCCGCGGCGGCGATCGCCTGGGGTACGGCGATCTTCAGCACGTCGATCCAGTCCTGCGGCGACTGCAGCGCCCAGTCCGGGCCCAGCTTCTCGTCGGATCCCGGCAGGCTGTGCTCGATGACGCGGTGGGCGTACTCGTGGACAGCGCTGCCCAGCTCGGCGCCGTCGCTCACGCGGACGACGACGGCACGCCCCGAGAGCGTGCCGAAGTCGACTCCGACCACGTAACTGTTAGCGTTCACATTGCACTCCAGGGGATTCTTTCTGTGGCCTGCACATCATCTACCGCCGCCGAGCCGAGGTGCTCGACCTCACGACGAAGCTGGGAGGGACGACCAGGCGCTCGTACGCGGTGGGCCCGGCGTCGATCTGGCGCAGCAGCACCTCGATGCAGTGCCTGCCCACCACGTCGAAGTCCTGCCTGACCGTGGTGAGCGGCGGCGAGAAGAACTCCGACTCGGGGATGTCGTCGAAGCCCACCACGCTGATCTGGTCGGGCACCCGCACGCCGGCCTCGCTGAGCGCGCGCAGCACGCCGAGCGCCATCTGGTCGTTGCCGGCGAACACGGCCGTGACGCCTTCCATCGCCGCCAGGCTCTTGCCGGCCTCGTAGCCGGCGCGCGGGCTCCAGTCGCCGGCCAGCGGCTCGGGCACCGGCCGCCCCGCCTCCTCCAGGGCCGCGCGCCAGCCCTCGATCCGGCCCTCGGTCTCCAGCCAGTCGGGAGCGCCGCTGACGTGCCAGACGGTCTCGTGGCCCAGCTCCAGGAGGTGGCGGGTGGCGAGCCTGGCGCCTTGCACCTGGTCGATGCAGACCACCGACACGTCGGCGCTGTGGGTGCCCTCGACGGCGACCGCCGGCATGCCGGTCGGCAGGTTCTCCAGGGCGCGCCCGGCCGAGCGCTGCGGCGCGACCACCACGACCCCGTCCACGCCCTGCTCGGCGAGGTAGTCGATGGCGTCGCGCACGCTGGCCGCGTCGATCGACTTCAGGCTGACGATGCTCACGAAGTAGCCCGCGGTCCTGGCCGCCTGCTCGATGCCGTAGATCGTGCTGGCCGGGCCGTACAGCGTGGTGTCGAAGCTCACCACGCCGAGCGTCCTCGACCGCTTGGTGACCAGGGCGCGGGCGACCAGGTTGCGCCGGTAGCCCAGCCGGGTGATCGCCTCCTCCACCCGGGCGCGAGTGTCCGCCCGGACGTTCGGGTGGTCGTTGAGCACCCGGGAGACCGTCTGGTGCGACACGCCCGCCTCCTTGGCCACATCGGCCATGACCGGCAGGCGGCGCTTGGGGGTCGTCACGGTCTCTCCTTTCGCTGGGCTCAGGGGATCTTACTAATAGGAAACCTGCTCTCCAGATCGCCGCCCTACTGTCCGCGCCTGACGACGCCCGGAGCGGCGATGGGGCGCAGATTTCCTATTAGTTAGAACTAACGCGAGGCACCCGCCCGGCGCTTGGTCCACACGTCGAACGCGACGGCGGCCAGGAGGACCGCGCCCTTGACGAGCATGACCCGCTCGCTGGGCGAGCCGATCAGGGACATGCCGTTGTTGATGACCGCCATGATCAGACCACCGGTGATGGCGCCGACCACCTTGCCGACACCGCCCTGGACGGCCGCGCCGCCGATGAAGGCCGCGGCGATGGCGTCCAGCTCGAAGCTGTTACCGGCGGTGGGGCCCGCCTGGTTGAGCCGGCCGGCGAAGATGATGCCGGCGATGGCCGACAGCACGCCCATGTTGACGAAGATCCAGAAGACCACCGACTTGACCTTCACGCCGGACATGACGGCCGCCTGGAGGTTGCCGCCGATGGCGTAGATCTGCCGGCCGAAGACCGTGCGGTTGGCCATCAGCGAGTAGCCGAGCACGAGCACCGCCAGCAGCACCAGCACCCACGGGAGGTTCTTGAAGCGGGCGAGCTGCACGACCAGGAAGAGGATCAGCGCGGCCCCGGCCGCCAGCTTCAGCACGAACAGCGCCATCGGCTCCACGGCCTGCCCGTAGCCGCGGCGCGCGTTGCGGGTGCGCCACTGGGAGGCCGCCATGCCGGCGATGGCCACGATGCCGATCAGGAGGCTGAACAGGTCGGCGCCGCCGAGGGGGCCGAGGCCGATGTTGCCGAGGTAGCCGTTGGTGAAGCCGTTGGCCAGCGTGCGGACCTGGTCGGGGAACGGGCCGATGCCCTGGTTGCCCAGCACCGTCAGCGTCAGCGCCCTGAACAGCAGCATGCCGGCCAGCGTCACGATGAACGCGGGGATGCCGAAGTACGCGATCCAGTAGCCCTGCCAGGCCCCGATGAGCGCCCCGGCCACCAGCGTGACCAGCAGGGCGAGCGGCCAGGGCCAGCCCATGTTCACCATGAGCACGGCCGCCAGCGCTCCCGTGACCGCCACCACCGAGCCGACCGACAGGTCGATGTGCCCGGCGATGATGATCAGGATCATGCCGATCGCGAGGATCAGGACGTAGGAGTTCTGGACGATGATGTTGGAGATGTTCTGCGGCGTGAGCATCGCGCCGTCGGTCAGCACCGAGAACAGCACGACGATCAGCGCGAAGGCGATGTAGATACCGCTGGATCGCAGGTTGAGCGACACTCCGCCGAGCGACACCCTGCCCGGCTGCCGTGGAGCTCCCCCGTCGCCCTTGGCGCCGACCTCCACGTCGGTGGGCGTGATGCTACTCATTTTTCCTGTCCCTTGGTCATCAGGTACATGAGGTGTTCCTGGGTGGCCTCCTGGCGCGGCACCTCGCCGGTGATGCGGCCCTCGGAGAGGGTGTAGATGCGGTCGCACAGACCGAGCAGCTCGGGCAGCTCGGAGGAGATCACGAGCACGGCCTTGCCCTGGTCGGCCAGCCGGTTGATGATCGTGTAGATCTCGTACTTGGCACCGACGTCGATGCCTCTGGTGGGCTCGTCGAGGATGAGCACGTCAGGCTCGGTCAGGATCCACTTGGAGAGCACGACCTTCTGCTGGTTGCCGCCGCTCAGCTTGCCGACGACGCTGTTGACGCTGGGCGCCTTGATGTTCATGCTCTTGTGGAACTGCTCGGCGACCTTGTACTCCTCGTTCTCGTTGACCCAGCCGCGCTTGGACAGCCCGGTCAGCCCGGCCGCCGAGATGTTGCGCTTGATGTCCTCGATGAGGTTGAGGCCGTACCTCTTGCGGTCCTCGGTGGCGTAGGCGATGCCGTGCTTGATCGCGTCCTGCACGTTGCGGATCTCGATCGGCTTGCCGTCCTTGAAGATCTTGCCGGAGATGTGCACCCCGTACGCGCGCCCGAACACGCTCATCGCCAGCTCGGTGCGCCCGGCGCCCATCAGCCCCGCGAGGCCGACGATCTCCCCCCGGCGCAGCGTGAGGGCGGCGCCGTCGACCACCTTCCGGCCGGGCTGGCTGGGGCTGTAGACCGTCCAGTCCTCGATGCGCAGCACCTCGTCGCCGATGGTCGGCTCGTGCGGCGGGAAGCGGTTGTCGAGCGCGCGGCCGACCATGCCGGAGATGATGCGGTCCTCGGTGACGTGGTCGGTGGCCATGTCCAGGGTCTCGATCGTCTGCCCGTCGCGGATGATCGTGACGGAGTCGGCGATGGCGGTGACCTCGTTCAGCTTGTGGGAGATGATCACGCAGGTGATGCCCTCGTCCCGCAGGCCGCGCAGCAGGTCGAGCAGGTGGGCCGAGTCGTCGTCGTTGAGGGCGGCGGTCGGCTCGTCGAGGATGAGCAGCTTCACCTCTTTCGAGAGCGCCTTGGCGATCTCGACGAGCTGCTGCTTGCCCACGCCGATGTCGGAGATCGGCGTCGTCGGGTTCTCACGCAGGCCGACCCGCTTCATCAGCTCGCCGGCCTCGTAGTTGGTGCGGTTCCAGTCGATGAAGCCGCGCTTGGCGCGCTCGTTGCCGAGGAAGATGTTCTCGGCGATCGACAGCTGCGGGCTGAGCGCCAGCTCCTGGTGGATGATGACGATGCCGGCGTGCTCGCTGTCGCGGATGCCGCCGAACTCGACCGTCCTGCCCTCGAAGGTGATCTCGCCCTCGTACTCGCCGTGCGGGTAGACCCCGGAAAGCACCTTCATCAGGGTCGACTTGCCGGCGCCGTTCTCGCCGCAGATGGCGTGGATCTCGCCCCGCCGGACGGACAGGTTGACGTTCTGCAGCGCCTTGACGCCGGGGAACGTCTTGGTGATCCCGCTCATCCGCAAGATGTGCTCGGTCATATATCCCTCGCTCAGAGAGGAAGCCCCGGGGACTCCTGGGGTCCCCGGGGCTCTGGCCCTTACTTGAGCTGGTCCTCGGTGTAGTAGTTGCCGCCGATGATGACTTCCTTGTAGTTGCTCTTGTCGACGATCACCGGGTCGAGCAGGTACGACGGGACGACCTTGTTGCCGTTGTCGTAGTCCTTCTCGTTGTTGACCTCGGGCTTCTGACCCTTGAGCACGGAGTCGGCCATCTTCACGGTCTGCTCGGCGAGCTTGCGGGTGTCCTTGAAGATCGTGGAGTACTGCTCACCGGCGATGATCGACTTCACCGACGCGAGCTCGGCGTCCTGGCCGGTCACGATCGGGTAGGGCTGGCCGCTGGTGCCGTAGCCGGAGCTCTTGAGCGCCGACAGGATGCCGATCGACAGACCGTCGTACGGCGACAGCACGCCGTCCACCTTCTTGCCGCCGTAGGTCTTGGTGAGGATGTCCTCCATGCGCTTCTGCGCCGTGGCGGGGTCCCACCGCAGGATGGCGGCCTGCTTGAAGTCGGTCTGGCCACTCGGGACCTTCAGGGTGCCGTCGTCGATCTTCGGCTTGAGCACCGACATGGCGCCGTTCCAGAAGAACGTGGCGTTGTTGTCGTCGGGCGAGCCGCCGAACAGCTCGACGTTGAACGGGCCCTTCTTGCCGTCCTCGACGCCGAGGCCCTTGAGCAGCGAGGTCGCCTGCTGCACGCCGACCTTGAAGTTGTCGAACGTGGCGTAGTAGTCGACGTTCGGGCTGTTGCGGATCAGGCGGTCATAGGCGATGACCGGGATCTTGTTGTCGGCGGCCTGCTGGAGCTGGGAGGTGATGGCGGTGCCGTCGATCGAGGCGATGATCAGGAGCTTGGCGCCCTTGGTGATCTGGTTCTCGATCTGGTTGGCCTGCGTCGGGATGTCGTTCTCCGCGTACTGGAGGTCGACCTTGTAGCCCAGCTTCTCCAGCTGCTGCTTGACGTTGTCGCCGTCGTGGATCCAGCGCTCCGACGACTTCGTGGGCATGGTGACGCCGATCAGGGCGCCCCCGTTACCGGCCGAGGCCGAGGCGGAGGCCTGGGCGTCGACGGTCTTCGTGCTCGATCCGCAGGCCGTCATCGTCGCGGCGAGGGCGATGACGGACACCACTCCCCCGATTCGTCCCAACCTCATGTCATCTCCTTGCGATGGGGGTCGCGGCAGCGCTGGACGCGGCGGCTGCCGGTAGAGCGAGGGATTCGATTACAGAAAGTAACGAATCAGAACATAATTCTCGTTCGCTTCCGCCGATTGTTATCGCTAACAACGCTCGTGTCAACGGGCGCGCATAACCTACCGGAAACTTTCAGGTAACTTTCGCCGCAGGTCAGCGCCTCGACCGGGCCGAAAACAGGCGCTGCAGCAAGATGAAGACGAAGAGCAACATTCCGATGAAGATCTTGGTCCACCAAGAGGACAGTGTGCCCTCGAAACTGATGATCGTCTGGATCAGGCCCAGCACGAGCACCCCGAGGACGGTGCCCAGCAGGAAGCCGCTGCCGCCGGTCAGCAGCGTGCCGCCGATGACGACCGCCGCGATCGCGTCCAGCTCCATGCCCACGGCGTGCAGCCCGTAGCCGGAGAGCATGTAGAACGACAGCAGCACGCCGCCCAGCGCCGAGCAGAACCCGCTGATCGTGTAGACCGCGATCTTCGTCCGGCCCACGGGCAGTCCCATCAGCAGCGCGGACTGCTCGCTGCCGCCGGTCGCGTACACCGCGCGCCCGAGGCGCGTGTAGTGCAGCACGTACGCCGCCACCACCACGACCACCACGGCGACGATCACACTGGGCGATATCCACATGTCGGCGAACAGGTCGATCCTCGCCTGCGCGAACGCCGTGAAGGTGGGATCGTTGATCGGGATGGAGTCCGTGCCGATCGTGTAACACAGTCCCCGCGCCAGGAACATGCCCGCCAGCGTCACGATGAACGGCTGGATGTCGAAGGCGTGCACGATGTACCCCATCACCAGCCCCAGCCCCGACCCGATGACCAGCACCAGCGGGATCACCAGGTACGGCGGCCACCCGGGCCCCGCCATGAGGCTGGCCGAGATCATCGTGGACAGCGCCACCACCGAGCCCACCGACAGGTCGATGCCCCCGGTCAGGATCACGAACGTCATCCCGACGGCCACCACCAGCAGGAAGGCGTTGTCGATGAAGACGTTGAGTATCACCTGCCCGCTGGCGAACCCCTCGTAGCGGATCCCGCCGACCAGGAACATGGCCAGGAACAGGCACCCGGTCACGAGGACCGGCAGGTACTTGGCGGGCACACTGGCCCGCCCCACCGTCAACGTCGTCACGCTGTCACCCGCACTTTCTCCTCGGCCGCCGGGCTGGGCGGCGCGGTCCGGCCGCGTCTGCGGAACACCTTCTCCCGGAAGGACGGGGACTGGATGAGGCAGACCGCCGTCACGACCAGCGCCTTGAACAGCAGCGTGGTCTCCGGCGGCACGCCGATCGAGTAGATCGTCGTGGTCAGGGTCTGGATGATCAGCGCGCCCAGCACGGTGCCGCCGAGCGAGAACCGGCCCCCGGACAGCGACGTGCCGCCGATCACGACGGCCAGGATGGCGTCCAGCTCGATCCACAGGCCCGCGTTGTTGCCGTCGGCGCTGGAGACGTTCGAGCTGATCATCAGCCCGGCCACGCCCGCGCACAGGGCGGCGAAGGCGTACACCATGATGATGATCCCGCGCGCCCTGATGCCCGCGAGCCTGCTGGCCTCGGCGTTGCCGCCGACGGACTCGATCAGCATGCCCAGCGCCAGCCGCCGGGTGAGGAACGCCGTGATCGCCAGCACGCCGATCACGATGATGATGCCGAACGGCACGGTCAGCCAGTAGCCGCCGCCGATCAGCTTGTAGGCCGGGCTGTTGACGGTGATGATCTGCCCGTCGGTGATGAGCTGGGCCAGGCCGCGCCCGGCCACCATGAGGATGAGCGTGGCGATGATCGGCTGGATGCCGACGGTCGCGACCAGGAACCCGTTCCAGGCCCCCAGCACCAGGCAGAGCCCGAGCGCCGCCGCCACGGCGGTGAACACGCTCGCGTCCTCGCTGATCTGCAGGCAGGCCAGCGCCCCCGAGATCGCCACCACCGAGCCCACCGACAGGTCGATGCCGCCGGTGGCGATGACCAGCGTCATCCCGAGCGAGACCAGGATCAGGGGGGCGCCGAAGCGCAGGATGTCGATCAGGCTCCCGTACAGGTGGCCTTCCCTGACCTGGATCGAGAAGAAGCTGGGTGTGAAGAGCACGTTCAGCGCCAGCAGCAGTACGAGGACCACCACCGGCCAGAGCAGCCGCCTCATGAGGTCCGGCCTCCGCTCGCGATCGTTTCCATGAGCACGTCCGTCGTGAGCTCGTCGTCGTTGGGCAGTTCGGCCACCAGCCGCCGGTCGCGCAGCACCCCCACCTTGTGGCTGAGCCGCAGCACCTCCTCCAGCTCGGCCGAGATGAACAGCACCGCCATGCCGCCGTCGGACAGCTCGGCCACCAGGCGCTGGATCTCGGTCTTCGCCCCGACGTCGATGCCCCGGGTGGGCTCGTCCAGGATGAGCAGGCGCGGCTCGAGGATGAGCCATCTGGCCAGCACGACCTTCTGCTGGTTGCCGCCGCTGAGGTTGCGTACGAGGTGCTCGGGGTTGGGCGGGCTGATCTTGAGGGCCTTGATGTACCTGCCGACCAGCTCGTCCTGCTGCTCGCGCGGCACCGGCCTGGTCCAGCCCCTGGTGGCCTGCAGGGCGAGGATGATGTTCTCGCGTACGGTGAGGTCGGGGATGAGGCCGTCGGCCTTGCGGTTCTCGGAGCAGAACGCGATCTTGTGGTTCATGGCCGCGCGGGGCGTGCGCAACGACGCCGGGCTCCCGCCGATCGCGATCTCGCCCGTGCCCGCGTGGTCGGCGCCGAACAGCAGCCGCGCGATCTCCGTACGGCCGGAGCCGAGCAGCCCGGCCAGGCCCACCACCTCGCCCTCGTGGATCGTGAGCGTGAACGGCTCGATCGCCCCCGGCCGGCCCAGCTCGCGCGCCTCGACCAGCGGCCGGTCGAAGACCTTGGCCTCGCCGTGCAGCCGCTCCAGCGCGGCCAGCTCCTGGCCGATCATCTTGGCGACCAGCTCCACCTGCGGGAGCTGGGAGGTGAGGTACTCACCCACGAGCCTGCCGTTGCGCAGGATCGTCATGCGGTCCGAGATCTCGTAGATCTGGTCGAGGAAGTGGGAGACGAAGAGGATGGCGATGCCCTCCTCCTTCAACCTCCTCATCACCCTAAAGAGCTGCTCGACCTCGTCGGCGTCGAGGCTGGAGGTGGGCTCGTCCAGGATGAGCACCCTCGCCTCGATGTCGATCGCCCGCGCGATGGCCACCATCTGCTGGATGGCCAGCGAGTACGTCGACAGCGGCGCCGACACGTCCACGCTCAGCTCCAGCCGGGACAGCAGCTCGGCGGCCCTGGTACGCATCCGTTTCCAGTCGATGCGACCCCTTTTCCGGGGCTCGCGGCCGATGAAGATGTTCTCGGCCACCGAGAGGTTCGTGCAGAGGTTGACCTCCTGGTAGACCGTGCTGATGCCGGCCTGCTGCGCCTCCAGGGGGCTGCCGAACGCGACGGGCGCGCCGCCCAGCTCGATGGTGCCCGCGTCGGCGGGATGGACGCCGGTGAGCACCTTGATCAGGGTGGACTTGCCCGCGCCGTTCTCTCCCATGAGCGCGTGCACCTCGCCCGCTAGCAGCCGCAGGTCGACGCCGTCCAGGGCCTTCACGCCAGGGAACTGCTTGCCGATCCCGCTCATCGTCAGGACCGGCGCGGGTGTGACCATGTCTCTCCTCTGTGCTTATGGCCTCCACTCCGTGGAGGCGGCTCGGTCGCTGGTCGGCCGCCGTCTTCCCTCGTCGCTCCGGTCGCTGCGCTCCCTCCGCTCCTCAGTCCGGACGGCGGCGCTCCCTCGCGGAACCACCGCCTTGCCTCGTCACTACGCCTCCCTGGCGCCCCGGTCCAGGGCCCTGGGGCGTTCAGAAGGACGGCCGCGCCCCCGCGCCCCCGCGCCCCGGCCTCGGCCGGAGTGCGGAGGCGCCTGCGCCCCTTCGTCATCCCAGGGACCTCAGCCGGAGTGCGGAGGCGCGCGGCCGCAAGGCGGGTCAGTACTGGCGGGAGGACAGGACCTGCTTGGCCTGCTCCTGCGTGAACGTGGTCTCCTCGGTCACCACGCGGGCGGGCACCTGCTCACCCTTGACGACCTTCTTGGCCAGGTCCATGAGCTGCGGGCCGAGCAGCGGCGAGCACTCGACGATGTAGTTGATCTTCCCGTCGGCGAGCGCCTGCATGCCGTCCTTGACGGCGTCCACGGTGATGATCTTGATGTCCTTGCCGGGCACCTTGCCCGCGCCCTCGATGGCCTCGATCGCGCCCAGGCCCATGTCGTCGTTGTGGGCGTACAGCACGTCGATGTCCGGGTTCGACTTCAGGAAGGCCTCCATGACCTCCTTGCCCTTGGCTCTGGTGAAGTCGCCGGTCTGGGAGGCGATGATCTTGAACTTGGGGTCGGCCCCGATGACCTCCTGGAAGCCGGACTTGCGGTCGTTGGCCGGCGCAGAGCCCGTCGTGCCCTGCAGCTCGACGATGTTCACCGGGTCCTTGTTGTCCTTGTACTCGTTCACCAGCCACTGGCCGGCCTTCTTGCCCTCTTCGACGAAGTCCGAGCCGAGGAAGGTCTTGTAGAGGGAGGTGTCCTTGGAGTCCACGGCGCGGTCGGTCAGGATGACCGGGATCTTCGCGTCCTTGGCCTCCTTGAGCACCGTGTCCCAACCCGACTCCACCACCGGCGAGAAGGCGATGACGTCCACCTTCTGCTGGATGTAGGAGCGGAGGGCCTTGATCTGGTTCTCCTGCTTCTGCTGGGCGTCGGAGAACTTGAGCGTGATGCCCGCGGTCTTGGCCGAGTCCTGCACGGACTTGGTGTTCGCGGTGCGCCACCCGCTCTCCGCGCCCACCTGGGAGAAGCCCATGGTGATCGAGTCGCCGCCGCCACCAGCGCCGCCGCCACCGCTGCCGCACGCGGTCATCGACATCGCGGTCAGACCGGCGAGGACTAGCGCCGAGATCCTCTTAAACACGTGGGGTTTCCCTTCTGATGTTCGCGCTAACACCCCAGAGCGGGACGTCGGCGCCTTCCTGCCTTGCGCTACGGCATACGCACCAGCCGCGCTGGTCCCCGAGGGCGTCGCCGAGCCCACCTTTTCGATGGGCCGAGGATGCTGACGAGCGTCTTGAAGTGCTTGTGAGCTCGCCCCGACTGTGAACGCTAACAACCGGTCTCGTCAAGGGGCCGCGTGATTACGGTCGGATCACACGGGCTTGGCCTTGACGAGGGCCGGGGCCAGTCCTTAACTTGTCGCGAATCGCCGTTGTTAACGCTCACTTGATTTGTTAACGCTAACAACCTTGAGGAGCCCCACTCATGCCGCGAATCGCCTTATCCGCCCTGCTCCTGGTTGCCTCGCTGGTGGCGCCACCGCCGACCACCGCGGCGGCATCGCCGGCCGAGCCCGTTCCGGACGGCGCCGTGGTCGACCAGTTCGACGGCACCACGCTCGGTGAGGACTGGACGGTCCTGTCGCCGGACAGCTCCCGCTGGTCGCTGTCGGACGGCGCGCTGCGCGTGGAGAGCCTGACCGGCGACACCTACCAGGGCACCAACACCGCCAGGAACCTCTTCCTCGTGGACGTCCCCGCCGGCGATTTCGAGGTGGTCACCAAGCTGAGCGCCCCGGTCGCGCTGGACTTCCAGAGCGCGGGCCTGCTGGCCTGGCAGGACTGGGACAACTACGTACGCGCCGGGCTCGCCCACGTCGGGTCCGCGGGCGGGCCGGTGATCGAGACGGACACCGAGGTCGGGGCGTCGTTCAACGCGAGCTTCGCGGCCCGGCCCGGCTCGACCGGCGAGATCGTCAAGCTGGCCAGGACCGGGGACGAGTTCGTCTCGTCGTACTGGGACGGCTCGGCCTGGGTGCAGGCGGCCAAGGTGACCGCGAAGCTGGACGTCAGGCAGCTCGGCCTGTTCGCGCTGTCGGCGCAGAACGGCACCTCGATGACGGCGGCGTTCGACTACATCGCGATCAAGGCGAGCGAGGGCAGGCCGGTAGTTCCGTCCGGGGCGTTCACGCTGCGCTCCGGCTCGCTGCCGTACCTGTCGGCCGGCCCGTCGGGGGTGGTGCGGGCGTCGGCGAAGGCGGGGATGACCAGCCTGGCCCTCACGGCCACGGCCGCCGGCGACGGCGTGACGCTCAAGGACGTGGCGAGCGGCGAACACCTGCGGGTCGCCGCCGGGAAGGTGCGGCTGGGCGGGACCGCGTCGGTCTTCCGGCTCAAGGACGCGGGTGGCGGCAAGGTGGTGCTCTCCTCGGGCGGACAGAACGTCTCCGTCGCCGACGGCACCCTGGTCACGGGGACGGCGGTCACGAAGTTCCGGGTCGAGGGCTACAGCTCGGGCAAGCTGACCGTGGACACCAGGGCCAAGGGCACCAAGGTCAGCCCCGACCTCTACGGGGTCTTCTACGAGGACATCAACCACGCCGCCGACGGCGGGCTCTACGCCGAGCTGGTGCAGAACCGCTCGTTCGAGTTCAACAGCGTGGACGAGCGCTCCTACACGGGCCTGACCGCGTGGTCCAAGGCCGAACGCGGCGCCACCGCCACGCTCGCCATCGGCACCGACCAGCCGCTGAACGCCAACAACCGCAACTACCTGCGGCTCGACGTGACCGGCGACGGCACCGCGGGCGCGGGCAACGCCGGATTCAACCGCGGCATCCCGGTGAGGCAGGGCAAGCGGTACGACGTGTCGCTCTGGGCCAGGCGTGACTCTGCGGGGCCGCTGACGGTCTCGGTGGAGAACGGCTCCACCGTCCTCGGCACGGCCACGCTGCGGGTGAAGGCCGGCGGCTGGGCGAAGTACACCGCGTCGTTCACGGCCTCAGGGACGACGGACGCGGGCCGGCTGGTGGTGCTGGCGCCGGGCGGCCGGACCGACCTGGACATGGTGTCGCTGTTCCCGCGTGACACGTTCAAGGGGCACGGCATGCGGACGGACCTGGCCAGGATGATCGCCGAACTGAAGCCCAGGTTCCTGCGCTTCCCCGGCGGATGTGTGACGAACGTCGGCACGTACGACCCGTACTCGGACAACCAGGACCGGCGGCGCATCTACCAGTGGAAGGAGACGATCGGCCCGGTCGAGGAGCGGCCGACCAACTTCAACTTCTGGGGCTACAACCAGTCCTACGGCCTCGGCTACTACGAGTACTTCCAGTTCGCCGAGGACATCGGGGCGCGGGCGCTGCCGGTGCTGTCCGTGGGCGTGAACGGGTGCGACGAGAACCGGCCGCTGACCGACGAGGCCAAGCTGGCCCGGTGGGTGCAGGACACGCTCGACCTGATCGAGTTCGCCAACGGGCCGGTCACCTCGGAGTGGGGCAGGAAGCGGGCCCAGCTCGGGCATCCGAGGCCGTTCGGGCTGGAGTACATCGGGCTCGGGAACGAGGAGATCTATCCCGAGTTCTTCGCGAACTACCCGAAGTTCGCGGACGCCATCAGGGCCAAATATCCGAACATCAAGATCATCAGCAACTCGGGGCAGACGTCGCAGGGCGCCTGGTTCGACCGGATGTGGCAGTTCGCGCGCGACCAGAAGGCCGACCTCGTCGACGAGCACTACTACAACAGCCCGGAGTGGTTCCTGACCAACAACCACCGTTACGACACCTATGACCGCACCGGGCCGAAGGTGTTCGTGGGCGAGTACGCCTCGCGCGGCAACGCGTTCCACAACGCGCTGGCGGAGGCGTCGTACATGACGGGCCTGGAGCGCAACTCCGACGTCGTGCGGCTGGCCTCGTACGCGCCGCTGCTGGCCAACGTGGACTACGTGGACTGGACGCCGGACCTCATCTGGTTCGACAACGACCAGGTCTACGGCTCGCCGAACTACTACGTACAGCGGCTGTTCGCCACCAACGTCGGCGACCGGGTGCTGCCCAGCACCTTCGCAGGCGAGGGCAGGCCGGTCGAGGACATCGGCGGCGCGGTAGGGCTCGGCGCGTGGAGCACCGCCGTCCGCTACGACGACGTGAAGGTCACTGCCGCCGACGGGACCACGCTGCTGGCGGACGACTTCTCGGCCGGAGCCGGCAAGTGGACCCCCGGCCTGGGGACCTGGGCCGTGCAGGACGGCGCCTACGCGCAGACCGCCCAGGTGACGGACGCCAGGTCCACGGCGGGCTCGGCCGGCTGGTCGAACTACACGATGGAGGTCACCGCCAGGAAGACCGCCGGCGCCGAGGGCTTCCTGATCATGTTCGGGGTCAAGGACACCGGCGACTTCTACTGGTGGAACCTCGGTGGCTGGGGCAACACCCAGTCCGCCGTCGAGAAGGCCGTCAACGGCGCCAAGTCCTCGATCGCCACCTCCGCCACCACGATCGAGACCGGCCGCGACTACCGGATCAAGATCCAGGTGAGCGGGCGGCGGATCACGACCTGGCTGGACGGGCAGAAGATCAACGACTTCGTGGACAACGCCGTCGTGGAGCCGCTCTACCAGGTGGTGTCCAGGGACGGGAAGTCAGTGACGCTCAAGGTCGTCAACGTGCAGGACACGTCCGTGCGCGGCAGCGTGGACCTCGGCCCGGCGCGGTTCCGGCCGGTCGCCACGGTGACCACGCTGACGGGCTCGCCGTCCGACACGAACTCGCTCTCCGAGCCGGAGCGGGTGGCGCCGGTGGAGCGGCAGGTGCACGGCTTCTCCTCGGCCTTCACCTACGACTTCCCCGCGCACTCGGTGACGTTCGTACGGCTGACCGAGCGGTGACGGCGCGGGCGGGCCTCCACCTGGAGGCCCGCCTTCACGCGACGACCCGGTAGTGCGTGGTCATCCGGCCCGTGTCGTCGAGCACGTGGAACGCGATCGCCGGCGGGAGGTCGTAGTCGGCGCAGTTGGCGAACGTCGTGCCGCCCTCCCATGGCAGCTTCAGCGTGGACACGACGCCGGGGGCGGCCAGCAGCGGGCGGCCGGCGAAGGTGGTGGCGGCGCCCGTGTGGGCGTGGCCGACCAGCACGGCGGGCACGTCCGGGTGGCGCCCGAGCAGCTCCTCCAGGGGTTCGGGCCGGTGCAGCCTGATGCCGTCGACCACCGGGCTGTGCAGCAGGGCCGGCGGGTGGTGGAAGGCCACGAACACCGGCCGGTCCGCGCCCGCCAGCACGTCGTCCAGCCAGGCCAGCGTCTCGTCGTCCAGGTGGCCCGCGTCTTCGCCGGGGATGGAGGAGTCGCACATGGCGTAGACGGCTCCCTCCGTGCGCAGGACCTGGTTGACCGGGCCCGCGCCACCGCTCGGGTCGCCCAGCAGGACGCGCCTGAACTGCTCCCGCACGTCGTGGTTGCCCGGGCCGACCAGCACGGGGTGGCGCGAGGAGAGCAGCTTGCGCGCCTCCTCGTACTCCTCGGGGAGTCCGTGGTCGGCGATGTCGCCGGTGACGAGCACGGCGTCGAGGTCGGCGGGGAGCGCGTCGAGGTAGCGCATGACGGCGGCGGCGCGGTCGACGCTCTGGGGCGTCGCGCCGATGTGGATGTCGCTCAGGTGAGCGATCACGATCATGGTCAGGTCGTCCTTCCGGGTTCTGCCTGCTCACCTACCGTAGGCCCAGGTACCGGACCACACGTAAGATCCGGTTCCGTGCGGAAAGATTGGGCCGGTTTCGGGGTGGACCTGCATCTGGAGATCCCCACCGGCGGCGGGCGGCGGCGCGGGCTGGAGGAGGCGCTGCGGCAGGCGGTCAGGGACGGGCGGCTGCCGCGCGGCACGCGGCTGCCGTCGACGCGGTCGCTGGCGGCGGAGCTGGGGCTGTCGCGCGGCACGGTGATCGCGGCCTACGACCAGCTCGTCGCCGAGGGCTACCTGGCCACCCGGCCGGGCTCCGCCACCGAGGTGGCGGACGTGTCCCCCACCACGCCGCCCCCGCCGTCCCGGCCCTCCCCGGCGCTGAGCGACGACCTGAGGCTGCCGTCCGGGCCCTTCCCGACCCCGGGCCACGACCTGCGGCCGCCGTCCGGCCCTTCTGGGGCGCCGCTCCATGACCTGCGGCCCGGGCAGCCCGACGTGTCGGCGTTCCCTGCGCGGGCCTGGTTGCGGGCCACCCGGCACGTGCTCTCCACCGCGCCTGCCGAGATCTTCGGCCCATGCGACCCGCGCGGCCGGATCGAGCTGCGGACGGCGCTGGCCGACTACCTCGGCAGGACGCGCGGGGTGATCACCACACCGGACCTGATCGTGGTCACGACGGGGTTCGTCCAGATGCTCAACCTGCTCGTCCAGGTGATCGAGGGCCCCATCGCCACGGAGGAGCCGGGCCACGACTTCTACCGCGAGGTGCTGCGCCGTGCCGGGCGCGAGAGCGTGCCGCTGCCCGTGGACGGGCTGGGCGCCCAGGTGGACGCGCTCACCGGCGCAGTCGCGGCGGCCGTCGTCACGCCCGCGCACCAGTACCCCATGGGCGTGCCCCTGCACCCCGCCCGCCGCTGCGCGCTGCGCGAGTGGGGCGGGCTCGTCGTGGAGGACGACTACGACGGGGAGTTCCGCTACGACCGGCAGCCGGTCGGCGCATTCCAGGGGACCGCGCCCGACCGGGTCGTGTACGTCGGCACCACCTCCGAGTCCCTCGCCCCGGCCCTGCGCCTGGGCTGGATGGCGGTGCCGCCTTCCCTGATCGGCCCCGTGGCCGAGGCCAAGCTGCACGCCGACGCCCACACCGAGGTGCTCGGCCAGCTCGTGCTCGCCAGGCTGATCGAGACCCACGACTACGACCGCCACATCCGCGCCGCCCGCCTGCGCTACCGCCGCCGCCGCGACCTGCTGCTCGCCCGGCTCGGCCCCGGCCCCGGCCAGCCGCTGCCCGGCGTCGCCCTGCCCGGGGTGGCCGCGGGGCTGCGCGCGCTCCTCCTGCTCCCGGAGGCGGGCCCCACGGAAGGGGAGCTGCTGGCCGAGTGCGAGCGCAGGGGCATCGCGCTGCGCGCCGCCTCCCCGCTCTGGCGCGGCGACGGCCCCGGCGGCCTGCTCATCGGGTACGCCGCCCCGTCCGAACGCGCCTACCCGCACGCCCTCGAAGCCCTGGCCCGAGCACTCGCCGGAACCTGACAGCGGCCCCGTCCGTTGTCAAGGTGAGCGCACGAACGGCTAAGGAGGGACATGGGCTGGCACTACCGGAAGACCATCAAGGTGGGCCCGTTCCGGATCAACCTGTCACGTCACGGCGTCGGTCACAGCTACGGCAACCGCCGCTTCCACGTCACGACCACTCCCGACGGCCGCCGCCACGTCTCCGTGCACCTGCCCGGCGGCTTTCACATCGGCAAGTCGTTCGGCGGCCGGCGCCACCACAGACATTACTGACCCAAGGCGGTCGCTCGACCGCTCGACATAGACGGGCCGGAGGCGGAAAGCCTCCGGCCCGTCCGCCACCGCGACCGGCTCCGTCGTCGACTACCGGGACTGGCAGGTGCCGCTGGGCAGGCGGTTCAGGGCGTTGAAGCTGTGGTCGGTGATCCGCTGGTACGGGGTCGAAGGACTGCGCGCGCACATTCGCAAGGGCGTGGCGCTGGCGCAGGAGCTGGCGTTGTGGATCTCCGCGGACCCCGGCTTCGAGGTGCACAAGCCGCATCCGCTCGGGCTCGTGTGCTTCCGCCCCGCGTGGCAGGGCTGGCGGCGGACGAGGCGGACCGCGCCACGCTGGAGCTGCTCAACGCCGTCAGGCGCGGTAGCGCTCCACGAGCTCCGACCCGATCCTGGCCAGCTGGGCCCTGACCGCCTCCGGCTCCACGACCTCCACCCTCGCCCCCCATCCGGCCAGCTGCTCGGCGATCGACAGCGCCATCGGCGCCGCCACGCGGGCCCTGACCCGCCCGTCCTCCTCGACGCGTTCGACCTCGCAGTGGCGCCCGAACTGGTGGCGCAGCACCGGCAGGAACCGCTCGGCGATGAGCACGGTCGCGGACAGCAGCGAGCGCCGCCGCTCCATCTCGTCCACGACCTTGCCCCACGCCTCCGACAGCACGAACCCCTCCGGCCGCTCGAAGGTCAGCTCCGTCACCTCGGCCTCGGCGATCCGGTCCACCCGGAACGTGCGCTGCCCGGCCTCGGTGCCGGCGATCAGATACCAGAGGTCGTCCTTGTCCACCAGGCCCCAGGGGTCGACGAGCCGGTGCGTACGTTCGCCGGAGCGGCCCTCGTACCCGAGCCTGACCTTGTGGCGCCGTACGGTGGCGCTCTGCAGGACCCGCACCAGCTCGGGACGGTCGGGGTCGCGCTCGCCCCAGCCGGTGGGGTCGATCACCACGGCGTCGGCGGCGGCCTCGGCGTCGTCCCTGAACGTCCGGGGCAGGGCCCGCACCAGCTTGCGCAGCGCGGACTTGACCTCGGGCGTGGCGGCCGCGGCCGGACCGGCCAGCAGGAACAGCGCCTCGGCCTCGTTGGCGGTCAGGCCGCTGAGGTCGGTCCTGGCGCCGCCCAGCAGGGACCAGCCGCCTCCGCGTCCGGCCTGCGGATAGACCGGCACGCCCGCCGCGGACAGCGCTTCGAGGTCCCGGCGCGCGGTGGCCACGGACACTTCCAGCTCCGCGGCCAGC
Organism: Nonomuraea sp. JJY05; assembly: GCF_043496855.1. Classification (NCBI taxonomy): domain Bacteria; kingdom Bacillati; phylum Actinomycetota; class Actinomycetes; order Streptosporangiales; family Streptosporangiaceae; genus Nonomuraea; species Nonomuraea sp. JJY05. Next base: position 66,941 of record NZ_JBIEIS010000021.1, on the reverse strand, counting down.
TCGGCTGCGGTCACCCGGCCGCGCGACTGCATGAGCAGCAGGACGGCCACCAGTCGATCGGCTCGCATGGCAGGAAATTCTCCTCGGCAAAGTGCTCAGTGGATGAGCACTTTAGCCGGAAGAATCGTAGACATCACCCGGAAGGAAGGACCACTCAGATGCTCCGCGGATTCGCCACCATGAGCTTCTACGCAGCCGACCTCGACGCGGCCAAGACCTGGTACACCGAACTGCTCGGTCTCGAGCCCTACTACCAGGTGCCGGGCTACATCGAGTTCCGCGTCGGCGACTACCAGCACGAGCTGGGCATCATCGACGCCCGCTTCGCCCCGGCGGGCGCGACCGACGGGCCCGCCGGCTCGATCACGTACTGGCACGTGGACGACCTGGAGGCTGCCCTCGACCGGCTCCTCGCCCTGGGGGCCAAGGAGCACCAGCCGATCAGGCAGCACGGCGAGGGGTTCGTCACCGCGTCGGTGGTCGACCCGTTCGGCAACGTCCTCGGCGTCATGTACAACCAGCACTACCTGGACGTGCTGGCCAGGTGACGGGCCGGCGGGTCGCTCAGGAGTGGCCGACCCTCAGCCCGAAGGCTGACAGCCCCTGCTCGTGGTGCTCGATCAGACCCATCCGCCGGTAGAAGGCGTGGTTGGCGACCCCTTCGGGGGTCGACTCGTGGTCGGTGGTCAGCACGAAGTAGCGACAGTGCGCATAGCGCTCCTTCAGGCGCTCCAGCAACTGCCGTCCGATCCCCCGGCCGTGGAACCTCTTGTCGACGAGAATCTCCTGCACGTAGCAGACCATCTCGTCGTCGGAGACCGTCCGGGCCAGGCCGAGCAGCCGGCCGTCCGCGCCCCTGGCGACGAGGACGAGGTGCGAGTTCGCCAGGCTGCGGCACACCTTGGCGATGTCGCGGGTCCAGGGCTGCCAGCCCACCGAGTCGTACAGGGCGAAGATCTCGGCCTCGTCGAACGACGTCTCCTGAGCGATGCTCACCACTTATGGGACTCCCGATATTTCTGCGTGAAGTAGACGGTTTCCAGCTTAGTTTCAGGCTCCGTTCATCGAGCCGACGGTGAAAGCCCAGGTCGGCGCGTAAGAGCGGAATCAGATCTTGCGGCGTCCGGGCAGGCGCTCGTTACAATCGCCCAGCCGCGAAGGAGAAGCTGTGCGAACTGTGCGTGTGACCGTGGTACTGGCCGCGTTGACGGGCGCCCTGGTGCTGCCCGGCGTCGCTAGCGCGACCCCCTTGTCCGGCGCTCTCTCCAAAGTGCACACCGCCGGCCGCGTCAAGGCCGGCGGGGACTCCTTGCAGTACAGCTGGCCCGGCGTCTACTTCGAGGGCCGCTTCCGCGGCACCGGCGTCGGGATCGTCCTCGACGACTCCGACAACGACTACGACGTCGAGGTCGACGGCGCGACCGTCGCCACCCTGGTGACGCCGGGCCGGACCACGTACTGGGTCAACGGCCTGACCCGCGGCGTGCACCGCGTACGGCTGGTCAAACGCACCGAGAGCCCGTGGGCCACCAGCGCCTTCGGCGGCTTCGTCGCCGCCCCCGGCGGCGCGATCCTCGGCAGGCCCGCCGCGCGGCACCGGCAGATCGAGTTCATCGGCGACTCCTACACCGTCGGCTACGGCAACCGCTCCGACAGCCGCGACTGCACCACCGACAAAGTCGCCCGCACCACCGACGCGAACCTCAGCTTCGGCGCCCTCACCGCACGCCGTCTGAACGCCGACTACCAGATCAACGCCTTCTCCGGTCGCGGCATGGTGCGCAACTACAACGGCAGCGCCCCCGGGACCGACTACCGCACCTACTACGACCGGGCCCTGCTGAACGTCGACGGCGACGTCTGGCAGAACCCGGGCACCTGGCGTCCCCAGCTGGTCGTGATCGGCCTGGGCATCAACGACTTCTCCACCGCCATCAACCCGGGCGAGCCATGGACGCCGGAGACGCTGGTGGCCGCCTATCGCACCGCTTACCAGGGCTTCCTCGACAAGCTCCGAGCCCGGTACGGCCCCCGCACCACCATCGTGGTCAGCGCCACCTACATGTCCAACACCACCGTGTTCGCCGAGACGGCGCGGCAGATCGTCCAGGAGCGCAACAGCAGGGGTGACGATCGCATCCGTTACTGGTACTACAGCGAATCCGGCCTGGACTACCTCGGCTGCCACTGGCACCCGTCCGTCCACGACCACCGGATCATCGCCGACCGGCTCGGCGAGTTCATCGCCGCCCTCCCGCTGCGCTGGTAGCCGGATCCTCTAGTCGTCGGCGGTGAGCCCTTCGGCGATCTTGATCAGCTCGCGGTCGACGGCCTTGGCGTCGCGGAACTTCTTCGCGTACACCGGGCTGAACATGATCATGGCCCTCCGCTGCTCGCCCATGTTCAGGAAGAGCGTGGGGGTGCCCTTCATGCCGTCCTCGCCGACCCCTTCGACGATCAGGTACCCGGTCCGGTCGCCGATGGTCACCTCCTCGCCCTCCCCCTCGTCGCGGTGCGCCTGCACGCTGTCGTCGATTCGCCGGACGCTCTGACCCTCGTACACGTAGATCTGGACGCAGTAGAAGCCGTTCTTGTCGCCGTCGTAGTTCCACGAGGTCGTGTAGCTCTCGCCGAAGTCCAGCGACCAGTGGGACCACCGCAGGCCGTCGGGCAGGTAACCCACCTTGACGTGCTTGAACGCCTTTCCGTCACCCAGGTCCCCGAGGCTCGGCGGCTCGGACCGCGCAGGCGGGGTGTCGTCGATGGCGGGCGGCTCCGGCGTCTCGGAGACGACGGGCGTCTGCACGGCGCCCGGGGCCGCCACCAGGTAGAGGGGGGCCGCCGCGGCCACGGCCAGCGACGTGGCCACCGTCGCGATCCGGCCGCGGATCCTCTTCCGCCGCGAGGACCGGACGACCCGGTCCACAAGGTCGGGCGCGGCGTGCAGCCGCGCGGTCTCCTCCGCCATGATCTGGCGGAGCTGGTCCTCAAGCATGGGCATTCCCGATCACTCCTTCCATGGCTTCCTCGCCGAGTGCCGTACGCAGCTTGGCCATCGCCTTCGACGCCTGGCTCTTCACCGTGCCGAGCGTGCAGCCGAGCACCTGCGCGGTCTGCGTCTCGCTGAGGTCCTCCCAGTACCGCAGGACGACCACCGCGCGCTGCCGGGGAGGCAGGCTGCGCAGCGCGTCCATGAGCACGTGACGCAGGTCGACGTCGGTCGCGCGCGCCGCTCTCTCCGGCGGCACGCGCATCGGGATGATGCTCAGGATCGCCCGGCGCCGGGCCCGGCTGATGGCGGTGTTGATGATGACGCGGCGCACATAAGCCTCGACGGTGTCGCGCCGCACCCGGTCCCAGTTTCTGTACGTACGCTCCAGCGCCGTCTGCAGCAGGTCCTCCGCCTCCGCCTCGTCTCCGCAGGCGAGGTAGGCGACCCGCAACAGGGTCGTGGCCCTTGCGGCCACGAACGCGCTGAAGTCATGGTCCGCGCCGCTCACGGCTGTCTGTCCAGTTTCACGCCCCCTAATACGCCTCGGCCGCGCCAAACAGTTGCCAGGCACCGCGGGCAACCTTGCCCGGCGCCCAGGCGTATTGGTGGACATCAAATCGGATTTCTGGAGGAAGCACATGAAGCGCGCGACCGCACCGGCCCGGCCGCTGATCGCCCTCGGGGCCGGCCTGGCCGCCCTTGGCACCGCTGCGCTGCTGGGCCTGCCGAGCCTCGCGAAGGCACCGGAGGCACGGCTCACGGCCGCCGCGTCCGCTCCGCCGGAGGGCAAGTACTGGCATACGAGAGTGCTGTTGCAGCGCACCAATCCCCGGCAGGTCGGCAGCGGCGCGAACCGCTACTGGGTGGTCCAGCAGTCGCTCACCGAGGAATGGACCGCGCCCGACGGCAGCCGCTGGGTCGGGTCCCGGGAGCTGGGCACGTACCCGAAGAGCGGGGCGGACCGCGAGGCCTGGCGCCGCGACGGCTCCCCCACCAAGTGGACCCGCACGGCCGACGGCCAGACCGTCTCGCTGTCCACCAAGCCCGCGAAGGGCCACGTCACCCCCGTACGGGGTGAGAACACGTTCTTCCTGGCCGGGCAGCGGCTGACGTACGACGAGGTGCAGCGGCTGCCCGCGGACCCGAACGCGTTGAAGTCCTGGCTCGGGCAGGCCGCGCGGGTCTCAAGGGTTCCGGAGAAGGGCGTGGACAGGTACGTCACCGGGGCGCTGCCCACGCTGCTCCACCAGCTCCCGGCACCGAAGGAGGTCCGCGCCGCGGCCTACCAGGCCCTGCTGACGATGCCCGGCGTCAGCTCTCGCGGAAAGGCCGTGGACCGCACCGGCAGAACCGGCGCGGCCCTCTCGATCGAGTATCAGCCGGCCAGCCAGAAGGAGGAGACGATAAAGGTCACGACCGACCTGGTCGTGGACACCGGCACGATGCTCCTGCTGTCCGAGAGCCAGACGACCTTGATGAACGACAAGGTGTTCCCGAACAAGACCATGACCCAGACCGTGCTCCAGGCCGGCTGGACCCAGGCCGAACCGGCCGTGCCCGCCCTGCCGTAGGGCGGACGACAGCGCGAGGCCCGTCCGGGCGACTCCGGACGGGCCTCGCCTCCGAGCGGAACGCGCTTTCGCCGGTCCATCCCCGTGCGGGCCTTTGTCGGCTTTACTTGCTTCATGCAGCGCATGCGCACACTCGCGAGCCGGCTCGTCGCAGGTCTTGAGCATGCCTTCCCCGACGGCCGATACCCGTCGATCAAGGGGGTTTCCCGCGCGGAGTTCGACGCGCTGCCCGTGAAGGAGCGCATCGAGGTCAGGGCGCTCGCCACGCAGAACAGGATGCAGTTACTCTCCACGTCCGGGGTGCTGCTTGGGCTGCTGTTCACGGCGGCGGGGCTGTTCTACACCGCGCGCTCGCTCGACGCCACGCAGGAAGGCCAGATCACCGAGCGTTACACGCGGGCCATCGAGCAGATCGGCTCGAACACGCTGGAGGGGAGGGTCGGCGCGATTTACGCCCTGGAGAGGATCTCCCGCGACTCGGCGCGCGATCAGCGGACCGTCGTGGACGTGCTCGCCACGTACGTACGCGAACGCTCCCAGAAGAAGGCCAAGGGAAAGGACCAGCGCACCCCGGCGGACATCCAAGCGGCGCTGGCGGTGATCGCCAGGAACAAGCCCGCCGGCACGCCGCCGCCGACAGGTCCGCCGTGGTCCGCGCAGCACTGGGTGAACTTGTCGGGCATCCGCGCCACGGGCCTGACGCTGGTCAACGCCGACCTGTCCGGCGCGGACCTCACCGGCACCGACTTCGGCAACCGCGAATACATCGAGCAGGCGGACGGCTCCATCAGGTGGGTTCGCAGTTTCCTCGACCACGCGAACCTCTCCTACGCGGACATAGGCGATTCGACCTGGATCCGGGTGTCGCTGTCCGGGGCGAACCTCACCGGGGCGAGCTTCGGCGGATCCGACCTGACGAACATCGACCTCAGCGGGGCACGGCTTTCCGGCGCGAACATCGTCAACACGAAGATCCGGTACGCGAACCTGGACGGTGCCGACCTCACCGGCGTCGACCTGGCCGGCGTCGATTTCACGGGCACCGACTTCCGCGGGGCCGACCTCACCGGTGCGAGATGGCGCAGTGACCAGGGGAAGATCGACCTGCGCGGCGCCGACCTCAGCGGCGCCAAGGGCGTCCCGTCGCACGACGTCCTGAAGAAGATCGCGCTGATGGACGACAAGACCCGGCTCTGACCGGCATTGTCCGCAGACGCGGAACCGCCCCTGACCTTGAGCCGTTTCGGCGGGTCAGAGGCGGTCTGATCGGGTGGAGCTATGGGGATTCGAACCCCAGACCTCCTCCATGCCATGGAGGCGCGCTACCAACTGCGCCATAGCCCCTTGCGATCACCAAGTGTATCGGAGATCGGAAGCCCCTGTGTCACACCGAGGGCCCTGTGATACGTCTATGGATTCATGCCGACTTTTGAAGACCACCGAAGCCTGCTGACCGGGGTCGCGTACCGGATCCTGGGCAGTGCCGCCGACGCCGAGGACGTCGTGCAGGAGGCGTGGTTGCGCTGGTCGGGGGTGGACGAGGCGGATGTCGGCGACCCCAAGGCGTACCTGGTCACGGTGACCTCGCGGCTGGCCATCGATCGGCTGCGGTGGGCGAAGTCGCGGCGGGAGTCGTACGTGGGACCGTGGCTGCCCGAGCCGATCAGCACGGCGCCCGACGTCGCCGAGCACGCCGAACTGGCCGAGTCGGTGGAGCTGGCGCTGCTGCTGGTGCTGGAGACGCTGTCGCCGCTCGAACGGGCCGTGTTCGTGCTGCGGGAGGCGTTCGACCTGCCGTTCTCCGAGATCGCGGAGATCATCGGGCGGGCGGAGCCGGCGACCAGGCAGCTCGCGCGGCGGGCTCGGGACCACGTGCAGGAGCGGCGCCCCCGGTTCGACGTGGACAGGGAGGAGCGGCGGCGGATCACCGAGCGGTTCATCAACGCCTCCGCCGAGGGCGATCTCGACGGGCTGATCGAGCTGTTCGCGAGCGGGGTCACGATGGTCAGCGATGGCGGCGGCAAGGCCAGGGCCGCGCTGCGGGTCATCACCGGCGCCGACAACGTCAGCCGCTGGCTGATGTCGATCAATACCCCCGCCAACATCGCGGCCTTCATGACCTCGATCGGCATGGCGGGCATCTCCGACCTGTCCTTCGGGCTGGCGACCATGAACAACGCCCCCGCGATGGTCATCTCCGCGGGTGGACGGGTGATCACGGTCGCCTCGCTGCTGATCTCGGACGGCAAGATCGAAACGATCTACCTCATCGCGAATCCCGAGAAGATCGCTCACCTGGAGCCCGTCTGACGCTCCCGCGGTCAGGCCGTGCGCCGGGTGGGGACCCGGGCCTCGCGGATCAGCGCGGTCAGGTCCACCCCGGCGTCCCGGAGGATCGCGGCGGTGCCGTTGGCGTGGTCGGCGAGCAGGCCCCACAGCAGGTCCTCGCCCGCGACCGGCCCGGGACGCCACATGGCCACCTCGATCGCCTTCCTGGCGTGCATGGCCAGCGGGATCTCCCCCAGCGGCCCGTACAGGGTCACCCGCAGCGGCCTCACCCGGGACCGCCGCAGGCTCCACAGCCCGGGCGCGTCCAGGCCCGCCCTGGTGCGCCGGTGCACGGCGTCGAGGTCGATCCCCAACGTGGCCAGCAGCGACCGCGCGTCGCCCACGTCCACCCGCGCCCGCACGTCGGCCTCGGAGGCGGTGAACGCCGCCAGCGAGAACGGCCGGACCTCGGCCACCCCCAGCAGCAGCACATCGGCGTCGAGCGCGGGCCGGCCCGCGTCGAGCGCGAGTATCCCGGCCTTGACCACGGCCCTGCGGGCCCCCTCGGTGAACCTGGCGAACACGCGGCTACCTCCCCGTCCTGCGAGCATGCTTGCGATGAGCCGACTGCCGCCGAACCCCCAGCGCGTCGGCGATCTGCTCCCACGACCAGCCCTGGGCGCGGGCGTTCGACACGTGCGTCGCCTCCAGCTCCTCCAGCAGGGCCCTGAGCGCGGCCACGGCCGCCAGCCCCACTCCGGGATCGCGATCGCCGGCCGCCTCGGCCAGCTCGGTGACTTCCATGGTGTCAGCATGTGCTGACAAGCACCCGCTTGTCAACACTTGCTGACACGCATGATCTGAGCTGAGGTGTGCGGCTTCGGTACTTTCACGGCACCATGTGTTACGCCGACGACGCCGCGTACGAGGCCCGCTCCGACGACGACCTGGGGCGAGTCGTTCCCGATCATGGCGCACGTCTGGGGATCCCGGCCGAGCACGCCGCCGCCTGCGAGGACGCCTGGAAGCGGGTGCTCGCCTTCCTGGCCGGCCGCTGACCGCCTAGCTCGGGTCGCCGCAGGTGGTGCGCATGGTCAGGGCGGCCTCTTCCAGCTCGAACGCGACCTCGACCCGTCCCAGGTCGGCCGTGCTCCCCACGTGGGTGCCGCCGCACGGGATGGACGCCTCGCCCTCCGGCAGCGAGCAGTGCCACGTACGGCGGGCGGTCAGCCCCGGCCCGGGGACGTCCAGCCGGACCGGGGCGCCGGCCGCCACCCAGGCCGCGAGCCGCTCGTTCGCCTGCTGGGCGACCTTCCCGAAGTCCAGGCCCTCGGCGGAGAACCCCTTCTTGCGCAACGACTTGCCCAGGCGGTAGACGTCCACGCTGCCGTACGGCTCGATCCGCGACGAGACGATCGCCGCCTGGTCGAAGTCGGGGTGCCCGAGCGGGTCGGTCGCGGCCTCCTTGCGCCAGTGGCCGGCCAGGGTCGCGTTCACGGCGAGCGCGGCCAGGTGGCAGGCGGTGTGGCCGGCCGAGAGCGCCGCCCGGAAACCGGCGTCCACCTCGAGCTCGACCTCCGCCCCGACGGGCAGCGGCGTCTCGGTGACGTGGACGACCAGCCATTCCCAGCCCTCCGTGCCGCGCCGTACCGGGACGGCGTCGCCGACGAAGACCTCGCCGGTGTTCGACTGGGCCCCTGTCACGCAGTCGACGACCGGCAGGCCCCCGATCGTGCCCCGGTCTGCGGGCTGGTCGGGCCAGGTGTGGTCAAGGGGGTGGAACGGCGTCTCGGCCGCGACGAGACCGTGCCGGTCCCCCACCGGCACGGCCCCGACGATCTCGGAACGGCCGCTGGTCCGGCCGTCGGGAAAGGTGACGACGGTGGATCTCATCCGGTCATTCTCGCAGGGGCCGCCTGCTCGTCCTCCAGGTAGCGGTTGCGGCCCGCGTACAGGCCGGTGATCAGCTGCGCGACGAGCACCACGAAGATCAGCATGTACGGCAGCGTCCACCCGCCGGTCACCTCGCGCAGCACGCCGACCAGCAGCGGGCCGGCGCCGGCGATGAGATATCCCGCGCTCTGCCCGAACGCCGACAGCGCGGCCGTGGTCTCCGGCGTACGGGTGCGCAGGGCCAGCATCATCAGCGCCAGCGGGAACGACCCCATGCCCACCGCCACCAGCGTCACCCAGAGCAGCGCCAGGTCGGCCGGCCCGGCCCACAGCCCCAGGAACCCGGCCGCGTAGAACGCGACGAGCCCGACCACGGCGGGACGCTGGTCACGGAAGCGGGAGGCGACGATGGGGACGACGATCGAGACCGGGATGTTCAGCGCGGTGAACACGCCGAGGATCACCCCGGCCTCCGACGTGGTGAAACCGCTGTCGGTGAGGATGGTGGCGAGCCAGCCGAACATCATGTACGCGATCATCGACTGGGTGCCGAAGTAGATCGCGATCATCCACGCCAGCTTGCTCCCGAGGAGGCGGCGGATGCCCGCGTCCCGGCTGCCCGCGTCCCGCTCCGGCTCACTGCGCAGGAGCGCAAGCCACGGAATGGCGGCGACGGCGGCCAGGGCCGCCCACACGCCGAGCGCGATGTGCCAGTCACCTGACGCGCGCTCGATCGGCACGGTCGCGGCGGCGGCCAGCATGGTGCCGACCGCCAGCGCCGTGGTGTAGACGGTGGTCATGATCCCGGTGCGGGCCGGGAAGTGGCGCTTGATCAGCGTGGGGATGAGCACGTTGCCGACCGCGCCACCGGAGAGCGCCACGGCGCTGCTCAGCAGGAACACCGGCGCCGAGCCGACGAGCGACCTGACCAGCATGCCGACGCCCAGCGTGACGAGGGCGAGCAGGAGCAGGCGGTGCTCGCCGACGCGCCTGGCCAGGGTGGGCGTGATCGCGCCCACGCTGGCGAAGGCGAGCACGGGGAGGGTGGTGAGCAGGCCGGTGCCGACGCTCGACATGCCCAGCGCGCCGGTCAGGTGGTCGAGGAGGGGGCCGACGCTGGTGACGGCGGTGCGGAGGTTGAGGGCGGCGAGGACGATTCCCAGCACGAGGAGCCAGGCGAGGGGTCCGGTGGTACGGCCTCGTGCCTCTTGGGTCAGCACACTCATGTCGGGGGCGGTCCTCCACTCATCAAGTCATAGGACGAATCGTCATCTTAACAGGACCGAAATATCCATTTATTCCTGACTCTCTGAGTTGTGAGGACGCATCACTCCGCCCCTCAGCGACGGAGGACGGGCAGCGGGGCGGGTCAGCGCCTGTGGCGCAGCACCCAGTAGAGGCCCACCACCGGGAGCACGAGCGGGATGAACGCGTACCCCTTCCCGTACGCCGACCACACCGTCTCGTCGGGGAAGGCGGCCTGGTCGAGGAGGCTGAGCGTGCCGATGACCAGCACCCCGGCCAGCTCGATCCCCAGCCCCACCAGCGCCAGGAGCCGCGCCCCGCGCCAGAGCGCGACGGTGAGGGCGATGTAGACGACGGCCGCGAAGGCCGACAGCGAGTACGCCAGCGGCGCCTGGTCGAACTTGGACACGATCTGCACCGCGGCACGAGCACCGGCGGCCAGCGAGAACAGCCCGTAGACCGCGATCAGGGCACGTCCGGGCCCCGTGCTGATGGAGGTGGTCACGCGCCACCCGCCCAGATCTGCAGCATCCGCCCCGTCATCACCGCGATCGCGAACCCCGCCACGACCAGGATCGCCGACCCCCACCTGCTCCGCTCCGCCAGCGCCAGGAACACCCCGGCCGGCGGGATCACCACCTGGCCCCCGACGTAGCCGAAGACCGTGACCTTCTCGGCCGGCCCCTGCCCCCCGGCCACCGCCGCGATCACGAAGCCCGCCTGCACCAGCACGGCCACCTCGAGCACGGCGAACCCGACCAGCAGCACCATGCCCATCGGCCGGTTGCGGACGGCGACGATCAGGCTCGCCAGCATGAGCAGCAGCGAGACGACGATGACGATCGTGGAGATGACGGTGTTCATCGGGGCCAAGGCTATCCCCAGGATGCGCCGGTCCCCACTTCGCGGGCCCCGGCAGGCCCGGCGGCGCTACCGCGGCGGGATGGCGCATTCGATGCCGTCGAGGACCCAGTCGAGGCCGCGTTCGAAGTTGTCGTCGGCCCCGCGCACCCCCTCCTCGATCATCGGCCCGAGCCGCGGGAACTCCCCGCTCTCGACCAGCTCCTTGATGTACGGCTCCGCCACGGCCGCCCGCTCCGCCTCGTTGATGCCCTCGGAGCGAGGCGCCCCGCGCTCCTGCGCCTCCCGCACCACGAACCCGGTCATGTAGTCGTTGAACACCGCCAGGAACCGCCACCGGGTCAGCCGGTCGAGCCCCAGCCCGTCGAAGGCGGCCAGCTTCTGCTCCACGTGCCGCAGCGCGTTGGGCCCCACGGCCACCCGCTGCGAGATCAGCTCCACCCGCCACGGGTGGCGCAGCACCAGCTCGCGCTCCCGCCGCGCCATCAGCAGCAGCGCCTCGCGCCAGGGGGACGGCAGCGGCTCCTCGACGAGCACCTCGGCGCTGACCTCGTCGAGCATCAGCGCGAGCAGGTCCTCCTTGCGCTCGATGTACGAGTACAGCGTCATCGCCCGCGCTCCCAGCTCGGCTGCCACCCGCCGGATCGAGACCGCGGCCAGCCCTTCGGCGTCGCCGTCGCGCTGGCGGCCGTCTCGCTGGTGCCGATCGCGCTCATAGGATCGAAGACATGGAGAGGATCCTCGTCAGCGCCTGCCTGATGGGCCGCCGGGTCCGCTACGACGGTCGCGCCAAGACCAGCTCGGACGCCCGGCTCGCCGCATGGCGCGAGGAGGGGCGGCTGGTGCCGCACTGCCCGGAGGTCTCGGGCGGGCTGCCGATCCCGCGTCCCGCCGCCGAGATCGAGGGCGGCGCGGGCGGGGCGGCCGTCCTGTCCGGGGCCGCGCGCGTGCTGGCGACCGACGGGTCCGACGTGACGGCCGAGTTCGTGGCGGGCGCGCGGTCGGCGCTGGCCGTGGCGCGCTCGCACGGCATCCGGCTGGCGGTGCTGAAGGAGGGCAGCCCGTCGTGCGGCGCGCTGTCGATCTACGACGGTACGTTCAGCGGCCGGCGCAGCCCCGGCCAGGGCGTCACGACGGCGCTGCTCGAGCAGCACGGCATCCGCGTGTTCACCGAGGATCATGTCGACGAGGCCGCCGACTGTCTTCGGGCCCTGGAGTCGTAGCCCCGCGCACCCGGGACACGTAGAAGGAGCCCGCCAGCCCGATGGCGAGCAGGACCGCGATCACGCTGTGATACCAGCTCAGGAGCGTGCTCGCCGGACCCGCCCCGAGTGCCAGCGCCAGGATCCCCATCAGCACTCCGCCGAGCGCGGCCGCGTGGCCGTAGATGAGCCCGTCCCAGGCCCACGCGCGCCCGCCCAGCACGCCGTACGCCCCGGCGAGCGTGACCCCGGCGCACAGCGTCTCCACGATCGCGGCCGGCACGATCACGGGCTCGCGCACCGGGCCGAACGCGATCCCGGCGTGCAGCAGCGCGAACGAGATGAAGATCAGCGCGTAGAGCAGCGACAGCCAGCCCAGAGCCCTGCGAAGTGCGTCCATGGGATCCACCCTCGCACCCGGGAAGGGGCGGCGAATCGTCCCCAGGTAGGCGGTGCGGATACCACTCCAGCCGTAGCCGCTGGTCAGTACTCCCAGGTGTCGGTGCGCTGCTCGTGGCTGATGCAGAACACCCCCGTGCCGTGCTCACCCTTGACCAGGTCCACCCTGATCCAGCCGGTGGCGCGGGCGACCTTGGCCGTGTAGCCGCTGACCGGGGTGGCCGATACCAGGCGGCAGCCCTCGGGGCCGAGCGTGAACGCCACCTCGCCGCCCTTCACCTTCACCACCTTCAGCGGCGTGCGCGGCGCGGGGCTCCTGACCGGGCTCTCCTCGGGGCTCTTCTCCGGCTTTCTCGGCGCACGACTCAAGCTGGGCGTCGGACTGGGGCGAGGGCTGGGGCTGGTGACGGTCAGCGGGGCCTCGTCGGCCGCGATCGTCTGGGCGACGAAGGGCTCCACGCCCACGTCGTCCACGAACTCGTCCCGCAACACGCCCCGTACGCCGAACCACGAGACCGACACGGCGACCGCGGTGGCCCCGCACCAGATCGCCGCGTATCGAAGGGCTCGACGCATGAGACGAATTATGTACGGTTGGTGCGCATGGCGACGGTGCTCGTAGTGGAAGACGATGAATTCGTCAGATCAGCGATCATCCACGAGCTCGGCCGGCGCGGGCACGCCGTCCGCAGCGCCGGGTGCGCGCTCGACGCGCTCAGGGAGATCTCGCAGCGCCCGCCGGACGCCGTCGTCCTCGACCTCGGCCTGCCCGACCTGGACGGGTCCGAGGCGCTGCGCATGGTCCGCGGCGTCTCCGACGTGCCGGTCATCGTGGCCACGGCCCGCGACGACGAGGCCGAGATCGTCCGGCTGTTACGGGCGGGCGCGGACGACTACCTGGTCAAACCGTTCTCCGGGGACCATCTCAGCGCCCGGCTGGACGCCGTGCTGCGCAGGGCCAGGTCCGCGCCCGCGCCCCAGCTTTTCCGCGTGGGCGGCCTGGAGGTGGACGTGGGCCGGCGCGAGGCCGCGCTCGACGGCGGTCCGCTCTCGCTGACCAGGCGCGAGTTCGACCTGCTCGCCTACCTCGCCGCCCGGGCCGACCGCGTCGTCACCCGCCAGGAGTTGCTGGCCGAGGTCTGGCGGCAGTCGTACGGCGACGACCAGACGATCGACGTGCACCTGTCGTGGTTGCGGCGCAAGCTCGGCGAGAGCGCCTCCCAGCCGCGCTACCTGCACACCGTCCGGGGCGTCGGCGTGATGTTGTCGGCGCCCCGATGAGAGCACACCCACGGGAGCGCGCCCGATGAGAGCATCCCGATGAGGCGCACTCTGGCGGTGCTGATGGTCGCGGTCACCTCGATGGTCGCGCTGGCCTTCCTCGTGCCGCTCGCGCTGATCGTCAAGGAGACCGCGCAGTCCAGGGCGCTGGCGGGCGCCGAGCGGCAGGTGTCGGCGCTGGTCCCGGTGCTGGCGCTGACGACCAGGAGCGACGACCTCGGGCACGCCATGGCCCGCACCGAGGCCGGGCGGCGCGGCCTGCTGGCCGTCCACGTCAAGGGCGGCGCGACGCAGGGCGCCTCCCGCGCGCCCGCCGCCGAGGTGGCCAGGGCCGCCCGCGAGACCAGGGCGAGCACCGTCGAGCTGGACGGCGGATACGTGCTGCTGCGCCCGGTCGCGCTGGACGAGGACCGGGGCGCGGTGATCGAGGTGTTCGTCCCCGCCGCCGACCTCAACCGGGGCGTCTTCACGTCATGGGCGGTGCTGACCGGGGTGGCCGTGGCGCTGGTGCTCGGCTCGGTGCTGGTCGGCGACCGGCTCGGAGCGCGGGTCGTACGCTCGGCGCGCCGCCTCGGCACCGCCGCGACCGCGCTGGGAGCCGGTGACCTGAACGAACGCGTCTACCCCGACGGGCCGCCCGAGCTGAAGGCGGCGGCGACCGCGTTCAACGCCATGGCCAACCGCGTCACCCAGCTCCTGGCGGCCGAGCGGGAGCTGGCCGCCGACCTCTCCCACCGGCTCCGCACCCCGCTCACCGCGCTCAAGCTCAGCCTGGACCAGCTCGGCCCGCAGGCGGAGCCCGGCAGGCAGGCGCTGGCCAGGCTGGAGGGCGAGGTGGACACGATCATCGCGGCGGCCCGGCGGCCGTCGCGGGCGGCCAGGTCGTGCGACGCGGCCGAGGTGCTGCGCGAGCGGCTGACGTTCTGGTCGGCGCTGGCGGAGGATCAGCGGCGCCCATGGGAGCTGGTCGGAGCCACCCTTCCGGTACGGGTGCCCGTGCCGGCCGGTGAGCTGACGGCGGTGGTGGACGCGCTGCTCGGGAACGTGTTCAGGCACACGCCGGAGGGCACGGCGTTCGGCGTCACCCTGCACGAGGGCCAGGACACCGTCGGCATCCTGATCGCCGACGCCGGGCCCGGCATCGCGGACCCGGACTCGGCGATGGAGCGGGGCAGCAGCGGCAGCGGGTCCACCGGGCTCGGGCTGGACATCGCGCGCAGGCTCGCCGAGTCGACGGGGGGCCGGCTGCGGCTGGACCGGTCGTCGATGGGCGGGGCCCAGGTGCAGGTTTGGCTCCGTACTGAAATAGCAGCTAAGCCAGCCTTAAAGGACACTTAAGCCCGAAGTTTCGCGCTTTCGGGTGCATCAAGGTGATCCACATGCAGATCACCCGTAAGGCGCTCGTCGCCACCACCCTGGCCGCTCCCACGCTGCTCGTGCTCGCCGTCGCCCCCGGCACGGCCTCCGCGCACGGCACCATGAGCAACCCGCCCAGCCGCACCATGGTCTGCTACAGCGAGGGCCCGGAGAACCCGAAGTCCGCCGCCTGCAGGCAGGCCGTGGCCATCGGCGGCACCCAGCCGCTCTACGACTGGAACGAGGTCAACATCGCCGACGCGGCGGGCCGGCACCGCCAGATCATCCCGGACGGCAAGCTGTGCAGCGCGGGGCGGGACAAATACCGCGGGTTCGACCAGGCGCGGGCGGACTGGCCCGCGACGACCCTGGCGAGCGGCGCCTCCCACACGTTCAGGTACCGGGCGACCGCGCCGCACAAGGGGTCGTTCGAGCTCTACATCACCAAGGACGGCTACGACCCGGCCAGGCCGCTGAAGTGGTCGGACCTGGAGGCCAAGCCGTTCCAGACCGTGCAGAACCCGGTGGTGACGGACGGCTTCTACACGATGAGCGCCAAGCTGCCCGCCCGGCAGGGGCGGCACCTGATCTACGCGATCTGGCAGCGCAGCGACAGCCCCGAGGCGTTCTACTCCTGCTCGGACGTGGTCTTCGGCCAGGCCAACCCCGCCCCGGCCCCCACGCCCACCGGCACTCCCACCGCGACCCCCAAGCCCACCCCGACGTCCGCCCCCACTTCTGGGCCCACTTCTGGGCCCACGCAGCCGTCCGGGGACGTGCCGGCCGTCAACGCGGGCGTCGGCGTCGCCCCCGCCGCGGCCAAGGTCGGCCGGCAGGTGAGGGTGACGGCGGTCTGCGGCGGGTCGAAGGTGCGTGACGTGACCTCCAACGCCTTCGCCACCGTCCGGAACCGCCCCACCGCGCCCACGGCCACCTGGTCATCGGCGCTGAAGGCGGTCAAGGCGGGCCGGTTCGGGGTGACGGTGCGCTGCGAGGACGGCGGCGTGGCGCGTACCGCACTCACCGTCGGCTGATCGGGAAAGCAACCCGACCGTTTTCCCGGAAACCTTCTCGCGTTCCCAGGAGTCGTACAGGTGGGGCGCGTTGGAATACGGGGGATTCGTGCAGAGCGTTCCTCGTTCGGCGCGTTAGGGGGCCCGATTTCACATCGAAACGGGGAAGGGACTCGGCAATGCCTGTCGACCTGAACAACGCACAACCTCTGGCCTGGGACTCGGCCACGCTCGACGCGGACACCAAGGCGATGCTCGACAATCTCCAGCCGAACATCCTGCGCGCTCACGTGCGCGAGCACCTGTCCGTGCTGTTCGTCAGGTTCAACGACGTAACGGAAGGAAAGGCGTTTCTCCGGCACGTCGCGACCACCAAGATGAAGTCGGCCCGCAAGCACCTGCAGGAGGTGCGTGACTTCAACGCGAAAGGCACCCGCGGCACGCCGTACGTGGGCATCGGCATCAGCAAGGCCGGCTACCGCGACCTCGGCCACTCGGTGGAGGACGTGCGCAAGTTCGGGGACAGGGTGTTCCGCGACGGCATGAAGCGGCGCGTCGCCGAGGTCGCCGACCCGCCCGTGGAGACGTGGGAGCGCGCGTACCAGCGGGAGATCCACGCCGTCATCCTGATCGGCGACTCGGAGCCCGAGCCGGTGGCGGCGCTGCGCGAGGAGATCCTCGGCGAGCTGCCGGAGAGCGCCCGGCTGCTCGGCGAGGAGACCGGGCAGGGCATGCGCAATCCCGCCGGCGACGGCATCGAGCACTTCGGGTACGTGGACGGCCGCAGCCAGCCGCTGTTCGTGAAGGACGAGGTGGACAAGGAGCCGAAGCAGCACTGGGACCCGGCGTTCCCGCTGGGCAATGTGCTCGTGCCCGACCCCTTCGCGCCGAACCCCGTCCGCCACCACGGCAGCTACCTGGTGTTCAGGAAGCTGGAGCAGAACGTACGGGCGTTCAAGACGATCGAGCAGGAGCTGGCCGACGGCCTGGGCCTGGTCGGCGCCGACCGCGACCGGGCGGGCGCCATGCTCGTCGGCCGGTTCAGGGACGGCACGCCCCTGACCAGCAAGCCCAAGGTGGGCGGCGGGCCGGTGGGCAACGACTTCACCTTCGACGGCGACGACGGCTCCAAGTGCCCCTTCAGCGGGCACATCAGGAAGACGAACCCGCGCTCGTTCGGGCGTGAGGTGATCATGGCGCGGCGCGGGCAGACGTACGGGGAGCGGACCGACGAGCCGTGGGACGACTCGCCGCCGGAGACCCGGCCGAGCGGTGAGGTGGGGCTGCTGTTCATGGCGTTCAACGGCAGCCTGCTGAACCAGTTCGAGTTCACGCAGCAGTCGTGGGCCGACAACCCCGACTTCGAGAACCCGGCCACCGGGCACGACCCGGTGATCGGGCAGGGCGATCGGGACATCAAGGTCGCGTTCCCGAAGGTCTGGGGCAAGCCCGAACTGTCGGCGCCACAGGCTCAGGTGGCCCAGACGGTCACGATGAAGGGCGGCGAGTACTTCTTCGCGCCGTCGCTGGCGTACCTGCGGAACCTGTAACCGGGAAGGGGCCGGGCCCGTTCGCGGCCCGGCCTCCTCCGGCGCGCCTTGTCGATGCGCAGAAGGATGTACGCCGGTTTCAGCCCGCCGGAGGAGGAGACACCGGTCGCGACCCGGCACGATCGACAGCATGACGATCGGACTGCTGCTCTCCCTCGCCGCCCTGGCCCTCGTCGACAGCACCAGCTTCGGCACCCTAGGCATCCCTGTCTACCTGCTGCTGGCCTCGAAACGGTCGGGCGGGTTGCTGGTCTACCTGGCCACCATCGCGGTCTTCTACTTCCTGGTGGGGGTCGCGCTCATGCTGGGACTGTCCACGGTGATGGAGCGCTTCGGTGACGTGCTGCGCAGCGCTCCCGCGTACTGGGTGCAGCTCGTGCTGGGCGTGGGGCTGTTCGCGCTGAGCTTCAGGCTCGACCCCAAGCGGCGCGCGAAGCTGGGCAAGCCCGAGCGCCGCTTCGAGCCCCGGGTGGGCGGTCCACGCGTGATGGTGCTGCTGGGGCTGACCGCTGGGGTGCTGGAGGTGGCGACGATGGTGCCCTACCTCTCCGCGATCGGCATCATGACCTCGGCGGAGCTGACCACCGGGCAGTGGGTGCCGGTGCTGGGCGCGTACGTGCTCGTCATGATCCTGCCGCCGCTGGCGCTCATGGGGCTGCGGGCCGTGGCGGGAGCCTGGCTGGAACCGAAGCTGGAGCGGCTGCGGGCCTGGATGAGCAAGCACGCGGCGTCGGCCCTGAGCTGGGGGGTTGCCATCGTCGGATTCCTGCTTGCCCGAGATGCGGCGTTTTATCTGTTCTTCCAGACCCCATAGGATCGGATGCCTCCGCTGGATCTTCGGGGGGAGATCTGTGATGTTGCGGGCGTTCCTGCGGACCGAGGCAGGCAGCACGACCGTGCTGCTGGTGGCCACGGTGCTCGCCCTGCTCTGGGCGAACTCGCCATGGGGTGACACCTACGAGGCGTTCTGGCACACCCCCATGGGGATCTCCTTCGGGGACGCCGACTTCTCGCTGGACCTGCGGCACTGGGTCAACGACGGGCTGATGACCGTCTTCTTCTTCCTCATCGGCCTCGAGGTCTCCTACGAGGTGCGGCTCGGGCAGCTCCGGAACCGGCGGCTCATCGCCGTCCCGGCCGTCGCGGCCTTCGGCGGGATGCTGGTGCCGGCCGGCGTCTACCTCCTGCTCAACTTCGGCGGGCCGGGCGCGGGCGGGTGGGGCGTGCCCATCGCCACCGACACCGCCTTCGTGCTGGGCGTGCTCGCCATCGTGGGGGCCCGGTGCCCGGATCCGCTGCGGGCGTTCCTGCTGACGCTGGCCATCGTGGACGACGTGCTGGCGATCATGATCATCGCGATCTTCTACACCGCCAGCCTCTCCATCCCCGCTCTCATCACCGCCGTCGTGCTCCTCGGGGCCATCGTGACCCTGCGATGGCTGAGGATCTGGCGGGCGCCCGCCTACGTCGTGCTGGGGTTCGCGCTCTGGGTGGCCACCCTCGAGAGCGGGATCCACCCGACGCTGGTCGGCATCGCGCTGGGCCTGCTGGTCTTCGTCTACGCGCCTACCGACCAGAAGCTGCTGCTCGCCGGCGAGGCCGTGCAGGAGTTCACCAGCGAGCCGAGCGCCCGGGCCGCCAGGGAGGCCACCCGGCGGGTCCAGCGGGCCGTCTCCGTCAACGAGCGGCTGCAACTGCGCCTGCACCCGTGGAGCAGCTACGTCATCGTGCCGATCTTCGCCCTGGCCAACGCCGGGGTGCGGCTCGACGGCGAGACCCTGCGGGCCGCCCTCACCTCGCCCGTCTCCATCGGGGTGGCGCTGGGGCTGGTGCTCGGGAAGTTCGTCGGGATCTCCCTCGGCACGTGGCTCCCGCTGCGGTTCGGATGGGGGATCCTGCCCGGGAACCTCGTGTGGGGGCAGCTGCTGGGCGGGGCGGCCGTGTCCGGGATCGGGTTCACGGTGGCGCTGTTCATCGTGGACCTGGCCTTCGACGGGTCGCCCGTCCACGCCCAGGCGAAGATCGGTATCCTGGCGGGGTCGCTGCTGTCCGCCCTGCTGGGGTGGGTGATCTTCCGGTTGGCGTGGGATCGGGGCGGGGTGTGCGCGCCGCCCGAGGCCGAGCCGCCCGAGGAGCTGCCCGACCGGCTCACGGTGCCGGTCGGTCCGGCGGACCACGTGCGCGGGCCCGAGGACGCCAAGATCACGATCGTCGAGTACGGGGACTTCGAGTGCCCGTACTGCGGGCGGCTGCACCCGGTCCTGGAGGAGATCCGCCGGAAAAATCCCGATGTACGGATGGTTTTCCGGCATTACCCGATCCGTACGCTGCACCCGCGGGCCGCGTCGGCCGCGATCGTCTCCGAGGCCGCGGCCGACCAGGGCAGGTTCTGGGAGATGCACGACATCCTCTACGACAACCAGCGCTTCCTCACCGACGCCGACCTGGAGCACTACGCCGCCGAGCTGGGCGTCGACCCCTGGTCCGACGTGCCGGGCCACGCCGCGCGGATCGCCCTCCACGAGGAGTCGGGCCGTGACAGCGGCGTGCGCGGCACCCCCACGCTCTTCCTGAACGGCGTGCGCTACCAGGGCAGCCTGGACAAGGGGTCGATCAGCAGAGCATTGGACGATCTACGCAAATCCCCGTAGCGTCGTCGCGTCCGGCTTGTCCCCGATCGGAGCTTCCTGATGCTTGCCGATATCAGCAGTTACCTCACCTTTGCCGTGATGGGCATCCTGTTTCTCCTCGGCGTCGTCGTGACCGCGATGGCCAGACGCGCCCACGGCTCGGCCGCGCTGATCGGCATGGGGGGCTGCATCCTGCTCCTGCTGGGGCTGGCGTTCGACGGCTTCCGCTCTTTCGTGCTGTATCCGCAGATGGGCACGTCGCTCGGCATCGAGACCGTGACCATCACCAACCTGGTCTCCCTGCTCTTCAACGCGGGCGGCACGGCCCTGCTGATCTGGGCCGTGGTGGCCCGGCGCAACCCGCGCCGGCCCGCCCAGCCGCCGCAGGGTCCCGGCTGGCCGCAGCAACCCCCGTATCCGCAGCAGCCGTACCCGCAGCAGCAGCCCGGCTGGCAGAACCCGCAGCAGCCGCCCTACGGCCAGGGCCAGAGCTGACGGACCCGCGGGACGGGTCCCCCGGCGAAGTGTGACAATGGGAGGGCACGCCCCCACTCTCCGCAGCAGCTCCTGAGGAGATCATGACTCGAGAGCAACCTGACCCGCAGGGCCAGGATCCCCACCAGACGATCAGGCACCGCCAACCCTTCCCGACACAGCCCTTCCCGACACAGCCCTCCCAGCAGGGACCTTCCGGACCGGTCCCGCCGCCGCGACACGGTCAACCGCCCCCGCAGGACCCCCCGACCGTGCGCGTGCCGCCACCCCCCGCCCCGCCGACCGTGCGCGTGCCCCGCCCCGGGCGACCGCAGGACCCGCCCTCCACGCAGCGGCTCCCCTACACGCCGGACATGCTGCCCGACGTGCCCCACTACGAGACCAAGCCGCCCAGATCGGCCTGGTGGTGGGCGATCGTGGCCGGGTCGCTGGTGCTGCTGATCGCGGCCGTCGCGGTGGCGGCTGTCCTCTGGGCCCGCGCCGGCGCTTAGGCCCGGCCGAAGTCCATCTCCCAGTTCGTCTCCCAGGTGAGCCCGCCGGACCCTCTGGTCGGGAACGTGATCTCGTCGAAGCCGGCAGCGACGAATGGGACGAGTTCCCCGGCCGTCCGACCACCACCCGGCACTTCGACGGGGCCGCCGGCGAGAAAGTCGCAATCGTTCATGCGGGCGAGGCCAGGCCGTGTTCACTGACAGGTAGTGTCAGTGAATGTGCGTGCCTCCCGCCTGGTCTCGATCCTCCTGCTCCTGCAGACGCGCGGCCGGATGACCGCGCAGGATCTGGCCGAACGGCTGGAGGTCTCGGTACGCACCATCTACCGCGACGTCGAGTCCCTCCACGCCGCAGGCATCCCCCTGTACGGCGACGCGGGCCCGAAGGGCGGCTACCAGCTGCTCGACGGCTACCGCACCAGGCTCACCGGGCTGACGGCCGACGAGGCCGAGTCGCTGTTCCTGGCCGGCCTGCCGGGTCCGGCGGCGGAGCTGGGGCTGGGGGCGGTGGTCACGGCCGCGCAGCTCAAGCTCATGGCGGCGCTGCCCGTGGAGCTCCGCGACCGCGCCGGCCGCATCCAGGAGCGCTTCCACCTCGACGCGCCCACCTGGTACCGCGACCAGGAGCCGGTGACCTTCCTGCCCGCCGTGGCCGACGCCGTCTGGAACGAGCGCCGCATCCAGGTCAGATACCGCCGCTGGAAGGCGCCCCAGGAGGTGGAGCGACGGCTGGACCCGTACGGGCTGGTCGTCAAGGCCGGGCGGTGGTATCTCGTCGCGCGGGCGGACGAGGACGTGCGCACCTACCGCGTCTCGCAGATCCTCGACCTGCACCCGCTCCCCGAGGGCTTCACCAGGCCGGACGGCTTCGACTTGGCGGCTTACTGGCAGGAGTACCTGGCCGAGTTCGAGGCCCGGCTGCGGCGGGGCGAGGCGGTGGTCCGGCTGTCGCCGCGCGGCGTCGAACGCGTGCCCGACCTCATGACCCCCGGCGTGGTGGCGGCGGCCAGGGACAGCGCGCAGCCGCCCGACGAGGAGGGCTGGACGCGGGTCACGGTGCCGATCGAGTCGATCGAGCACGCGCTCGCCGAGTTCCTGCGGCTGGGCACCGACGTCGAGGTGCTGGCCCCCGCCGAGCTCCGCGACCGCATGGCCGCCACCGCCGCCGAACTCGCCGCCCGCTACCGTGCTCGGCCCGCTCTCCTTCGCCGGCCCCTCCAGCAGCCGCAGCACCCAAGAGCCTGATCGACACGTCCAGCATCGGCACGGGCTCGTCGGCGATCAGCGCGACCGGCCGCACCGCCGGCGCCCGCGCGATGGCCACCCGCTGCCGCGACACCGTCCCGGCCCGCAGCGCGATCGACACGTCCTCGACGGCCCGCACCGGCGGTCGCCTGCCGAAGCGGGCATGAGGGCCCGGTCGCCCCGCAGGGCGTGCTGGGCGAGCACGGCGTCCGCCGTCAGGTCCAGGTCGCCCGCGTGCGCGCCGACGGCCAGGACATGCGTCACGGCCTCCTCATCACGTGGAAGCGCCGGGTGATCCCGTAGCCGGCCTTGGTGTAGAGGCGGCCGGCCGGGCTCGCCTCGCCGGTCCAGAGGAACCACGACGAGTGGAGCCCTTCGGCGCGCATCTTGGTCATGGTGAGATGGAGGAGGATCTTGCCGAGGCCGGTGCCGCGCTGCTCGGGGTCGACGCCGAAGGGGCCGAAGCGCTCGGGGATGCCACGGTAGGCCGCATACAGAGCAAATCCCACTATTTGATCTTTTTTCGCGACGATCACGCGTTTGGGGTCGCGGTGCTGCCGGATCGCCTCGCCCCAGTCGGGGTTGAAGGCGTCGGCCGCGAAGCGGATCAGCTCGGGCAGCTCGCCGTCCCTGGGCCTGCGAAAGGCGTACCCCTCGCTCTCCCGCTCGGCGCGCAGCTCGCGCACGTCGTCGGGGGTCACGTAGCCGACGAGCGTCCGGTCCATGGCGACCGGCGAGTAGAGGGTCCGGAAGCCGAGCCCGCCCAGGAGCCGGTAGCCGTCGGGGTAGAGCTCGGCGTCCACCCCAGGGAGCACATAGTTCGGCGTATAGGACGAAAAATCGACCTTCGTCCGGCCGGCTCGCTCCAGGAACGCCAGCGCCTCGCCCACCAGCCGCCTCCCGAGCCCGCCCCCGCGATGCTCGGGGACCACGAAGAAGAACGGGATCCAGCCGGTGTCCGGCTCCAGGTCGGTGCCCGGGGCCAAGGGGGCCAGGCGGCGCACGCCGTACGCGCAGCCCACCACCCGGCCGCCGGAGACGGCCACGCGCAGGCCCTCGGGGTCGAAGTTGGGATCGAGCAACACGCAGTCGCGGAACCAGCCGGAGGTGGTGGGATCGGCCGGCATGCTGCGGTTCCAGGCGTCCACCAGGGAGACCTCGTCACCGGACGCGAAGGCGCGGACTGTGACCATCGGGGTCCTTTCATCTCCGGTCCCAGCTTCCCCACGGTCAACGGACAAGGTCAAGACGATCCAGGAATTTATTTTCTCCGTTGGCGCACCTCCAGAAAATTTCTTTTGCGCGCTGGATATCCGAAACTTTCACATTCGATCAACCTGCCCTCATTCTTAGCCGCAGGTCACCCGGCTCCCCTGATGCGTCACCACCAGCAGTGATTGCGCTGGCGAAAGTTTCGCTTCACACTCGCAATGTTTCAGGCGAACGAGAGGAACCCGATGAACGTGAGAGCTCGGATCGTGGGTGCCTTGATCGCCGCCGTGACGCTCATCGTCGCGGGGCTGATCACCGCGCCACCGGCCTCGTCGGCACAGCTGACGGAGGTGACCGGCTTCGGCACTAACCCGACAAACCTGCGCATGCACCTGTACGTCCCTGACGGCGTCGGGACCCGACCGCCTCTCCTGGTCGCCGTGCACTACTGCACGGGATCGGGCCCGGCCTTCTACTCCGGCACGGAGTTCGCCTCGCTGGCCGACCGGTACAAGTTCATCGTGATCTACCCGTCCGCGACCCGGAGCGGTTCCTGCTTCGACGTCTCCTCGCCGCAGGCGCTGCGGCACGACGGCGGCAGCGACCCGGTGGGCATCGTCTCGATGGTCAGGTACGTGCAGCAGCGCTACGCCACCGACCCCGACCGCACCTTCGTGACCGGGGCCTCGTCGGGCGCCATGATGACGAACGTCCTGCTGGGCGACTACCCCGACGTCTTCAAGGCCGGAGCCGCGTTCGCCGGCGTGCCGTTCGCCTGCTTCGCCACCACGGACGGGTCGATGTGGAACAGCGCCTGCGCCAACGGCCAGATCTCCAAGACGCCGCAGCAGTGGGGCGACCTCGTACGCGGCGCGTACCCCGGCTACAGCGGCCCTCGCCCGCGCATGCAGGTGTGGCACGGCACCGCCGACACCACGCTGCGTTACCCGAACTTCCAGGAGGAGATCAAGCAGTGGACCAACGTCCACGGCCTGAGCCAGACGCCCAGCAGCACCGACCAGCCGCAGTCCGGCTGGACCAGGACCCGGTACGGCGGCACCGGCACGATGGCCCCCGTCGAGGCGATCAGCCTGCAGGGCGTCGGCCACAACGTCCCGATGAGCGGGATGGCCGCCGCCGTGATCGCGTTCTTCGGCCTTGACCAGGGCGGCGGCGGGCCCACGACGACGCCGACCCCGACGCCGACCCCGACCCCGACGCCCGGGACCGGGGCGTGCCAGGTCACGTACACGATGAACGCCTGGAACACCGGCTTCACGGCAGCGGTCACGCTCACCAACACCGGCACCAGCCAGCTCACCTCCTGGGCGCTGACCTTCACGCTCCCCGCGGGCCAGAGCGTCACCTCCGCGTGGAACGCCACGATCTCGCCCGCGAGCGGCCAGGTCACGGCCAGGAACGTCAGCTACAACGGCACGGTCGCCCCGGGCGCGTCCGCCTCGTTCGGCTTCCAGGCCAACCACACGGGGAACACCTCCAAGCCGCCGGCCTTCACCCTCAACGGCGCCACCTGCACCTGACGGCCCGCTCCACCGGGCTCGGAACCCTCCCGAGCCCGGTGTGATCATCTGATGGATACTGGCCCTTCTCGGAGAATTTGGGAGCGCTCCCGACAGTGCTCCTGCTGTAACCGAAAGGGCACATCTTGTCCAAATTTCACACGCGGTTATCGGCGGTGTTATCGGGCGCGGCGCTCGTGCTCACCGCCGGGCTCGCGCCGCTCCACCAGGCGGCAGCCGCGGCCACCGAGCCCGCTGAGACCCAGCCGGCCCGTGTCACCCTCACCCTCATCACCGGAGACGTCGTCGAGTACGCGCCGTCGCAGGGCGGCGCCCCCTCCATCGCCATCAGGCCGGCGCCCAGGACCGACGGCGCGGACGTCACGTTCGCCACGCTGCCCGGCAAGGACGGCGGATATCTGGTCCTCCCCTCCGACGCGGCCCCCATGGTCGCCGCCGGGACCCTGGACGAGGAGCTGTTCGACGTCGAGACGCTGGCGCGGGACCAGCGCGTCGAGGCGATCCCGCTGCTCGTCACCTACCCGGGCGACCCCGCCCCCGCCGCGCTCGCCAGATCCGCCCGGTCCCTGCCGGGCGGCGAGAACGTGCGGGTGCTCGACAGCGTCAACGGCGTCGCGCTCACGGTACGCGCCGACCGGGCGGACGACTTCTGGGCCGGGCTGCGTACCGGCGGCCGGCTGAGCGGCGGCGGGATCTCCAAGATCTGGCTGGACCGCAAGACGCGGGCCTCGCTCGACAAGAGCGTGCCCCTGATCGGCGCACCGGCCGGATGGGAGCGCGGGTTCGACGGCAAGGGGGTCAAGGTCGCCGTCCTCGACACCGGGATCGACGCCGGCCACCCGGACTTCGCCGGACGGATCCTGGCCGGCGAGAACTTCTCCGACTCGGCCGGCATCGCCGACAAGGTGGGACACGGCACGCACGTCGCCTCGACGATCGCGGGCGCCGGGCCGACGTACAAGGGCGTGGCGCCGGCCGCGTCCCTGCTGGTCGGCAAGATCCTCGCGGACAACGGCCTGGGCGACTGGTCGTGGGCCATCTCCGGCATGGAGTGGGCCGCCGCGCAAGGCGCCGACGTGGTGAACATGAGCCTGGGCACCTGCTGCGGCAACGGCACCGACCCGATGAGCCAGGCGCTGAACGAGCTCACCAAGAAGTACGGGACGCTCTTCGTGACGGCGGCCGGCAATGAGGAGGACCCGCTCACGGTGAGCATCCCGGCCGCGGCCGACGAGGCGCTGGCCGTCGGCGCGGTGGACAAGGAGACCGGCACGACGCTGGCCGATTTCTCCAGCAAGGGGCCGCGGCTGGACGACGCCGCCGTCAAGCCGAACATCGTCGCCCCCGGCGTGGACATCGTCGCCGCCCGCTCGGCCTACTCCTCGTTGCCCGGCATCCCGGGCGACGACAGGTACACGGCCTTCAGCGGCACCTCCATGGCCACCCCGCACGTCGCCGGGGCCGCCGCGATCCTGGCCCAGCAGCATCCCGGCTGGCGGGCCGCCGAGCTGCGTGACGCGCTGACCTCGACGGCCGTGCGCAACGACGGGCACAACTGGTTCGAGCAGGGCAGCGGCCGGGTGGACGTGGCCCGCGCCGTCACCCAGAGCGTCTTCGCCACCTCCGTGGTGGACTTCCGGCTCCTCGGCAAGCCCGCCACCAGGCAGGTCACGTACCGCAACCTCGGCTCCGAGCCGGTCACGCTGGCCGTCTCGCTCGTCACGCGCGGCTGGAGCGGCAGGCCGGCACCCGGCAAGGCGGTCAGGCTGGGCGCGCAGAGCGTCACCGTCCCCGCGAACGGCACCGCCGCCGTCTCCCTCACCGCCGACCCTTCGGCCGGCCCGATCGGCGCCTACGGGGGCTGGGTGACGGCGAGCGGCGGCGACGTGCGGCTGGTGACGCCGTTCAGCTACTACACGGGTCCCGCCACGCACCGGCTGGGGGTGTCGCTGGTCAACTCGTACGGGACCAAGGAGTTCTTCCCCGGTTACCAGGCCGAGCCCCTGGTGTACGCGATGCCGCTGAAGCGGGCGAACAGCCCGGAAGACCCGTTCAACCCGTACGGGTACTACTACCTGCGTACCGACTATTCGGGCAACGGCGAGTTCTCCCTGCCCGCCGGGGACTACGAACTGATCGGCGTCGCCAACGAGAGCCGGATCAGCAACCGTACGAGCTGGGTGATCGAGAACGTCCGCCTCGACGGGGACAGGACCGTCACCCTGGACGCGCGCGAGACGGCCCCGATCCGGCCGAGGACACCGAAGGCCCTGGACGGGAGCGGGAACGCGTACTACGTGCGCACGTTCACCGACCGCGCCCAGCCGGTCTCGCTGTACGGCGGGGTCCAGGGCGGCGGGCAGGAGCTGTTCGTCACGCCCGTGTCCTCGGTGAAGTCGGGCAAGGTGCGGCTGTCGCACCAGTGGAACCTGGAGCCCTCCGTGCTCGCCTCGGCCGCCGCTGACGGGCTGGCCCTGCATCCCGCGTACGACGTGGAGGCCATGCGCAGGCTGACCACCGGCACGACCTACTCCGTGGTCTCGGTCGGAAGGGGCCGGCCGGAGGATTTTTCGGGTGTGGACGCCTCCGGCAAGCTCGTGCTCGTCGGGATCCCGGTCGAGAGCGGCTACGTCAACGCGAGCGTCCAGATGGACGACGCCGGCCGCGAGGCCTCCCTGCGCGGCGCGGCGGGCGTCATCGGCTTCCTCGACGTGGACGGCGGGCGGGCGCGCGTGCCGCAGGGCTGGTCACTGCGGCTGGGGCTGGACGCCGCCGAAGGGCGTTCGCTACGGTCCGCGCTGGCCAAGGGGCCGGTGTCGGTGCGTCTGGAGCCGTACGCGGGGCCGGGCGAGGTCTACCACCTCCGCTTCGACTCGCGCGGCCGGGTGCCCTCGCGGCCCGTCAAGGTCGACCTGGGGCGGCTGGTACGCATCGACGCCGCCTACCACGCCGACAAACCGGACACCAGCGGCTGGGAGTACGGCGAGTCGACGGCCGGCGAGGAGCCGGGGCGGATGGCGTACGGCGGGTCGCTGCGGATGCCCGTCACCCGGACCGAATACTTCGGGCCCGTGTCCGATGACGTGGTGTGGTCCCGCACGATCACGAACGACGGGCTGGTCCTGCACTCCGACGACCGGTTCACCGGTGGCGACCGGCGGGTCTCCGAGCAGTGGTTCAAGGCACCGCTGGTGCCTGCCGCCGCGGACGTGCCGTCGGGCTACCCGGTCAAGGTGCCGTGCGCGCTGTGCCGGGACTCCGAGCGGTTCGTACCTTTCGAACAGTGGCGGGACTCCGACCCCCGTCACTACAGCGACCTGAGCCCGGTCACCTCGGCGCCCCGGCTGCTCGTGGGCGATCAGGAGCTGTCCCCGCAGGGCTGGCGGCCCCGGTCCTTCACCGTGCCCGCAGGTCCCGGGTCCTACCGGGTGGAAGCGGCGGACACCTCGGGACGCACCCTGTCCGGCAAGGTCACGACCACCGCCCGCTTCGCCTCCTCCCCGCCGCCGTCCTCGGGGGCGCCCCGGGGATACTCGTGCTCGTCCGGGGCGGGCTGCGCGTTCCAGCCGGCCGTCCAGGTCACCTACGACCTGCCCCTCGACCTGCTGAACCGGGCCCCGGCCGGGACGCCGTTCGCGTTCGACCTGCACGCGGGCGCGCACTCCGCCGTACGCCGGGCGCCCGCCGTCAACCGGGTCACGGTCGAGTTCTCGGTCGACGACGGGACCACCTGGCGGGCCGCGGCACGGGTCAAAAAGCGCGGCGACGGGCGGTTCCGGGTGGAGCTGACGCATCCCGCCCTGGCGCAGACCAGCGGCTTCGTGTCGCTGCGGGTCACGGCGTCGGACACGGCGGGCGGCTCGACCACCCAGACCATCGACCGCGCCTACGCCCTGAGATGACACCGATCGGCCTCCGGTGACAGCCGTGACGCCACGGCTGTCACCGGAGGCCGGCGACCGGGACACTTCTCCTCGCCGGAGAAGGAGAGACGGTGAACGATAATGCGTTCACCATGCTCGCTGAGATCCTGCCCCCGTGGGTCGCCGCCGCCGAGCTCTTCGGCGACCCACCGGACATCACGCTCTTCCCGGAAGAGGAAGCACTCGTTTCGGGCTCGGCGGACAAGAGGCGGCGCGAGTTCCGTACGTCCCGCCACTGCGCTCACCTGGCACTCCGGCAACTCGGCATGGCCCCCCGCCCCGTCCTCCGCGGCGACCGCGGCGCCCCCGCCTGGCCGGCCGGGGTCGTCGGCAGCATCACGCACTGCGCGGGCTACCGGGCAGCGGCGGTGGCGCACGGCGCCCTGTCGGTCGGCATCGACGCCGAACCCCACCTCCCGATGCCCCACGGCGTCCTGGAGCGAACCGCGACCGCCGCAGAAGCCGCCGCCCTGGACCTCCTGGACCTCCCAGACCCGGGCCGCCTGCTGTTCAGCGCCAAAGAAGCGATCTACAAGGCGTGGTACCCGCTGACGGGCCACTGGCTCGGCTTCCTGGACGCCGCAGTGACCTTCACGACCTCCTCACCACCCCTGCCGGCCGGGTCCGGGGCGCGGTCGGGGACCTTCGCCGCCGAGATCGCGGTCCACGGCCCGGGCTGGCCGACCCGCTTCGAGGGTCGCTGGCTGGTGAGCGGCGGCCTGATCGTGACGGCGATCGCAGTCCCCGCCCCCTCCCCCTAGCCACCTGCCGACCGGCGGTCAGAGGACGGGTGGGTCGAAGTCGAAGTCGAGGCGGTTGCCCTGGCGGGAGACCAGCACGTCGGGGTGGTTGGGGCCGAGCACCCGGTCGTAGCGGTCCAGCACGTCCTCGCGCAGCGCCGCCGCCTCCTCCGTGGCCCCCGTGGCGAGCAGGTCGACGACGAGGTTGGCCCCGGCGGCCAGCGTCACCGGGTGGTCGTCGCCGAACAGGGCCCGCAGGTCCTGCAGCGTCTGCTCCCCGAGCACCCGCGCCTCCTCGTGCAGCCCCACCTCGGCCAGGTCGCTGGCGAGGTTGATGGCGCAGGTCAGGGAGAAGTAGTGCTTGCGCGTGAGCCGCCGGTCGAACCCGGCCAGCGCCGCCTCGTCGATCTCCTTGGCCTGCTCCTTGCTGCCGCTCACCCGCAGCAGCAGGGCGAAGTTGCTGTCGCAGCCGTACTTGAACGGGTGGTCGTCGCCGTACATGCTGGCGAACCTGGAGACGATGTCCCGCAGCAGCCGCAGCGACTCGTCCACCTGGTCGGCGGCCCGCTGGGCGTTGGCCAGGCAGAGAGCGGCGGCGAGGGTGTCGGGGTGGTCGATGCTGGTGCCGCGTTTCTGCACCTCGAAGGTGCGTTCGGCGAGTTCGAGCGCCTCCTCGATGAGGCCCGCCCGGCGTTTGGCGATCGACAGGTCCTTGGCGCTGCGCATCGTCCAGGGGTGCTCCTGGCCCAGCTCCTGGAGGCCGAAGTCGTAGGCGTCCTGGCCGAGGTCGCACGCCTCACGGTAGCGGCCCTGGAGGCGTACGACGCGGGCGAGGTTGTTCATCGAGGAGAGCACGTTGGCGCGGCTCGCGCCCGACCCGGCCTGGCGCTGCAGCTTGAGCACGCGCGCGTGCAGGGACTGCGCCTCCTTGTAGTCGCCGAGCAGCAGGTGGTCGAGGGCGAGGTTGTTCATGGCGCGCAGGGTGCGGCGGTGCGAGCGGCCGAAGACCGCCTCGTGCCTGCTCAGCGATTCCTGGTCGTGCTCCCGCGCCTCCGCGAACTCGCCGCGGTAACGCAGGTCGGCGCCGTGGCTGTTGGTGAGCAGCAGGGTCTCCTCGTCGCCCTCCCCCAGGACGCGCCGCATGCGTTCCATGAGGGCCTTGTTCAGCTCGAACGACTCGTCGATGCTGCCCAGCTCGCGGATGATGATCGCGTAGTGGCGCTGGGCGGTGAGCACGTGCCGGTCGTCCTCGCCGCTGTCCTCCCGCCAGGCCTCCAGGAACTCCTGCACCAGCTCGCGGGCCGACATGAAGTCGCCCGAGGTGTAGACGTAGCGGATGATGTTGAGGGCGAACTTGCGGACGTTGGGGTCGCGGCTGCCTTTGACGTCGGCCGTGGTGATGTGGCCGAGAAGGTTGGCGTAGCGGGGCCAGGCCGTGGTGTCGTCGGGCTCGTAACCGGCCACCGAGGCCGACAGCAGGAGGTGGACCTCGCGGCGGAAGGCGTCGGCCTCGTCCTCGTCGAGCTCGTCGCGCAGCAGCGCCTGGACCAGCCGGTGCACCTGGACCGTACGGCTCTCCGAGTCGATCCGCACCAGGGCGTACCTGCCCAGCTCCCGGATGACCTGGCTGAGCTGGATCGGGTCGGCCAGCAGGCCGGCGATCTTGGATCCGGCCGCGTACGCCTCGGGCAGCTCGTCCAGCAGGTCGCGCGGGATCGGCTCGGGCCCGAAGAACGCGAAGCAGCGCAGCAGCTCCACCGCGTCGGGCAGCCTGGCCTTGAGCTGCGACACCGAGGTGGCCCACGCCGCCGTCATCGACAGCGGGTAGTCGGACGGCTTGTTGGCGCCCAGGAGCCGGGTCGTCTGCCTCTTCAGCAGCCGCAGATATTCGTCGGCCGACATCCCCGACTCGGCCTGCAGCGCGCCCGCCTGCTCCAGGGCCAGCGGCAGGTCGCCGAGGGCCTCGGCCAGCCGGTTGGCCTGCTCGTGGTCGATCGCCCGCCCCACCCGCTTGACCAGGAACGCGATGCTCTCCTCGCGCTCGAACACGTCCACGGGCAGGGTGTCGACGACGCCCTGCCAGCTGTGGTTGCGGGAGGTGATCAGCACGTGGCCGGGACCGCGCGGGACGATGTCGTTGATCTCCAGGTTCTCCGCGTTGTCGAAGATCAACAACCAGTTCCGGTACGGATCGCCGCGCCGCAGCGCGTCCAGCGCCGCTTCGGCCGCGTCCTCGACGCTGTGGGGGCCGACCCTGAGATGCAGCTCGCGGGCCAACCCGGCCAGCGATGACTTCACCAGCATCGTCTGCGCCGACGGCACCCACCACACCAGGTCATAGGCGTGCCGGAAGCGGTGGGCGTACTCGATCGCGAGTTGCGACTTGCCCACGCCGCCGAGTCCTTGCAGAGCGTGCGGCGCAGGTTGAGACTGGTCCTGTGCCTGGGGGAGGACGGCAGTGACCTTGGACTGGAGCCCCGTACGCAGCTTCTCGATGAGGTCGTCCCGACCCGTGAAGTTCTTGTTCCGCTGGGGGACTTTGCCCCATACGGATGGTGCATGGCCAGAATCGTGTTGCGAGTGCGAATTTGTCACGATATCGCCTCGAGTCGGCCGGTCGTCACATCAGCTGAGACAAGCATAGACAGCATATTGAAGCCAGAGATAGATAGGATCCGCTAGATCCATCAGGTCCAGGGAGAGCGATGAACAAGGAAGCAGTGCAGGGATACGGCGGTGGGCTCATTGATGTCAGCGGGCGCACCCTGGAGGAGCTCAAAGACATCGACGACTCCCGGCTGAAGGACGCCATAGACCGCCTTCTCGACGAGACCGGCGTGACGCCCGTGGCCAAATTCCAGTCTTCCATCTGAGTCAGCCCGCGGGTCGGCCGCCACGCCTGACCTGCGGGCCGACACTTCCCCCACATTTAGGCCAGCCCGAAAACATTCACATATTTCCATCCGTCCCGGGTCATATACTCCTCAGCACAAGAATGGTCCTGCCGGTGGGGTGGCGCGTGAACGAAGCGGACTGGGTGCGATTGGTCAGACAGCTCCGCAGAGGCGACTGTACCCCGCTTCTCGGGGCGGGCGCCTGCTATGGGCGACTTCCGACCGGTAAGGAGCTCAGCAAGCACTTCGCGAAGGAGTACTGCTTTCCGTTCGCCGACCACGGAAATCTCGCGCACGTGATGCAGTACGCGGCTCACGTGCATAACGATCCCACTGATCTCAAAGTGGAAGTCTGCGCCTACCTGAAACAGCGCGCGGCCGGCGCCACCGATCCGCTCGACCCGCACACGGTGCTGGCCGAGTTCCCGATCAAGACTTTTCTCACCACCAACTACGACGACTTCATGCTCCAGGCTTTACAGCACTGCCGCAAAGGTCCGCGCACCCCGAACGTGTGCAGGTCGACGTGGTGGGAGCCGACGAGGCGGACCGTCGTGCCCGACCCCGATCCCGACCACCCGCTGATCTATCATCTGCACGGCAACTGGGACGACCCCTCGTCCATCGTGCTGACCGAGAACGATTATGTGCAGTATCTCCTCAATCTGCGCGACGTCGACGACGCGAACGGCCGCCAGCTCCTCCCGATTCCCGATCCGGTGCTCGACGCCATGACGTCGAGCCCGCTGCTCTTCCTCGGCTACAGCCTCCAGGACTGGAACTTCCGGGTGCTCTTCCACGGGCTGATCAAATCCATTCCCTCCACCCGGCAGCGCCGGCATATCAGCGTGCAACTCCTGCCGGAGCTGAACACGTCGCTGACCGACGCGGAGAATCTGGCCAGCGAATACCTGAAGAGCTATTACGCCGACCTGAAGATCTCGATCTACGTCGGCACCACGTCCGCGTTCTTCAAGGAACTGCTCGACTGGAATGCGAGGACGCCGCTATGACCGATCCCGCCGGCCGGCCGTACGTCGGGCTGCGCCCCTTCGGCCGGGCCGACAGCGGCCTGTTCCACGGAAGGGAGCAGGAGTCACGAGAGATCGCCACGCTCTGGCGGGCGGCCGGGCTGACCGTGCTCTACGGCGCTTCCGGCGTGGGCAAGACCTCGCTGCTCAACGCGGGCGTGCTGCCCAGGATCGACCCGGAGCGGGCCGACGTGCTGCCCATCGCCAGGATCTCGCCGCACACCCCGCTCCCGATCGCGGGCGGCAACCCGTACGTCATGGCGCTGCTGTCGGCCTGGGCGCCGGACGCCTCGCCGGGCTCGCTGGCGGGCATGACCATCACGCGGTTCCTGGCCGAGCGCCCCGGGCGCGAGGACGAGTACGGCGACCCGCTGCCCGTCCTGGCCGCGATCGACCAGGCGGAGACCCTGTTCCACAGCGACCTGGCCCGCCAGCGCGACCGCAGGGAGCTCGTCGACCAGCTCGTCCGCGCCATGCGCGACCATCCCGGCCTGCACCTCCTGCTGTCGCTCCGCGAGGAGTACCTGTTCCTCGTCCTGCCCTACGAGCGCCCGTTCGGCCAGGGCTCGCGGGCCCGCTTCCACCTGCAGCCGCTCTCCCCCGAGGCGGCCAGGCAGGCCGTGGAGCGGCCGCTGGACCGCACCTCCCGGACCATCACCCACGCCGCCACCCGGCTCCTCGTCGGCGAGCTGCGTTCGGCCACCGTCAAGGACGCGTGGGGCAACGTCTCCACCGTCGAGCTGGATCTGGTGGAGCCCGTCCAGCTCCAGGTGGTCTGCTCCGCGCTCTGGGACTCGCTGCCCGACGAGGTCCGGGAGATCGGCGAGGAGCACGTGCAGGTGTACGCGGTGGTGGAGGAGTTCCTGTTCGAGTTCTTCAAACGCGCGGTCGGGGAGGTGGCGCGCGAGTTCGACATTCCCGTCGGGGAGCTGCTGCTCTGGCTGCGCCGTACGTTCATCACCGACCACGGCACCCGCAACATCGCGTACGAGGGCATCGAGCAGACCATGGGCATGCCCAACGCCCTGGCCCGCGCCCTGGAGGACCGGCACATCCTGCGCGGGGAGCACCGCATGGGCAGCCGCTGGTACGAGCTGGCCCATGACCGGCTCATCGGCCCGGTCTCGCACCGCGGCTCGCCCGAGACGTACCTGGAGGCGGCCCGCACGGCCCGGTCCCAGCGGAACTGGCCGCTCGCCGCCCGGCTCGCCGACGAGGCCAAGCACGCGGCCGAGCCCGACGACTCGTGGGTACGCGCCGAGGTCGCCGAGATCCACGCCGACGCGGCGCTCGCGCAGGGAGACGTCAAGCAGGTACGCCGCTACTGCGAGGAGGCGGTGAGCCTGTACGCCGAGCGCGGACGCTTCGACGGGGTCGCCCGCGCGCTCACCATCGACGGCCGCTGGCACCTGGCTCACGGGGATCTCACCAGAGCGATCGAGCAGATCAACGCGGCAGTGACCCTCGCACCAAATGACATATCCGCACAAATGGCACTAGCTGAGGCATTTCACCGTTCGGGCACTCCGCGGGCCGCCGCGGCCGTGGTTCACGGCATCTTTCCCCTGCTCACCGACGAGGCGCTCGACAGGGCGAACGAGATGCTTCGACTATCAGAGTGACGTCATATGCTGGGCACCTCGCAAGTCTCAATGTGGAGGCTGATCCGCGGTGTCAGAGTGGCCAGCGACATTGGACGTCGACACGCTGCTGGCCCGCGGCTGGCGGCCGACGCCGTTCCGGCAGTTCATCCTGAAAGTACATAGCAGATGTGATTTGTCATGCACATATTGCTACATGTACGAAATGGCGGATCAAAGCTGGAGATTTCGCCCAAAACGTATGTCGCGGGAAACGGTCGAGGCCACCGCGGGCAGGATCGCCGAGCACGCCAAGGCACACGACCTCGACAGCGTCGACGTGATCCTGCACGGCGGGGAGCCGCTCCTGGCCGGTCACGACGAGATCCGCGACCTCGTGGGCATCGTCAGGTCGGCCGTGCCGGTCCGCGTGGACGTGAGCGTGCAGACCAACGCGACGCTCCTCGACACGCGCTTCCTGCGGCTCTTCGACGAGCTGGAGATCGGCGTCGGGGTCAGCCTCGACGGCGGCCAGGCCGACCACGACCGCTCCCGCCGCACCGCCGACGGCCGCGGCAGCTACCGCCGGGTGGCCGCCGCGCTGGAGCTCCTCACGTCCGAGGACTTCCGGCACCTGTTCCACGGGCTGCTCTGCACGGTCGATCTCCGCAACGACCCCCTGGGCACCTACACCGCCCTCCTGGACTTCGGCCCGCCGCTGATCGACTTCCTGCTCCCCCACGGCAACTGGTCCGAGCCGCCGCCCGGCCGGGTCCCCGGCTCGCCGGACACCCCGTACGCGACCTGGCTGGCGGCCGTCTTCGACCGGTGGTACGCCACCCCGTCCCACGCCACCCGCGTCCGGCTGTTCGACGAGATCATCCACCTGCTCCTCGGCGGGGAGTCGGCCACCGAGCAGATCGGCCTCTCGCCCGCGGCCATGATCGTGATCGAGACCGACGGCGAGATCGAGCAGTCCGATCTGCTCAAGTCGGCGTTCGAGGGCGCCGGGAGCACCGGGCTCCACGTGGTCCGCGACTCCTTCGACGACCTCCTGCACCTCCCCTTCACCGCCGCCCGCCAGGTCGCCCGCCTCGACCCCGCGCCGGAGTGCGCCGCGTGCGAGGTGGGCATGATCTGCGGTGGCGGCCTGTTCGCCCACCGCTACAGAGCGGGCAGCGGCTTCCACAACCCCTCGGTCTACTGCGCCGACCTGCTGCGCCTGATCAAGCACGTCGGCCGGACCGTGCAGGCCGACGTCCGTCGCCGTACTAAGGATCCCCGATGAACCTCACTGACCACCGGATCCCGGCGGACGCGTTCGACGCCCTCGCGAGCGGCGGCGGAGGCGGCGGCGCGGTGCGGCGGCTCAAGGCCGCTCAATACAGCAAGCACCTGCTGCTCATCAGGGGCGTCCTCGACGTGGCCCGCGAGCTGGACCACACCTCCTGGTCGCGGACGCGCCGCGCCTACGACCTGCTCGCCACGCTCCAGAGCAGCCATCCGGAGGCGGTCGGCAGGGTCCTGCAGCACCCGTCGGTGGGCGCCTGGGCCCGCCACGCGGTCCGTTCCCGGCGCTCGCCGGAGCAGCTGGCCGCCCTGGCCGCGGCCGCGGCCATCCACGCCCGTACGACGTGCGAGGTGGACGTCCCGGTCATCGCCGGCCGGGCCATGCTGCCGTCGCTGGGGCAGGTCACCTTCCCCGGCGGCGTGACCATGGCCACCGTGCACTGCTGGCCGGAGGGCGCGGAGGTGAGCGCTGGCGACCTGGTGGTCGAGATCCGCGACGACGCGCCCGGCTGGCAGCGGCTGCGGGCCCTGTCGGCGGAGTCCGCAGGCAGGCGCCTGAACGTTCTCATCGACGATCTGGACCCGCACCGGCTGCCGGGGGCCAACGACCTCCACGGGCGGCTCACGGACGCGGAGGCGGCCCGCTGGCAGCGCCTCCTGGACGAATCCTGGCGGCTCCTGGTGAGCCACCACGAGCCGGTCGCCGAGGAGGTGTCGGCCGGCATCACGGTCCTCACGCCGCTGGCCGCCCCCTCGACGGGCTCGTCCAGCGCCTCCTCCCGCGACGCCTACGGCTGCATAGCCCTCTCCGACCCGCCGGACCCCCGTACGCTGGCGGAGACCCTGACCCACGAGGCCCAGCACGCCAAGCTCTCGGCCCTGCTGGACATCGTGCCCCTGACCAGACCCGACGACGGCTCCCGCTACTACGCTCCCTGGCGTGAGGATCCCAGGCCCGCCGGCGGCCTGCTCCAGGGCGCGTACGCGTACCTGGGCGTCACGGACTTCTGGCGCCGGCAGCGGCGGCACGAGACCGGCGAGGACGAGATCCGCGCGAGCGCCGAGTTCGCCCGCTGGCGCGCGGCCGCCCGGCTTGTCACCCGCACCCTCCTGAGCAGCGGCCGGCTGACGGAGCACGGCGCGACCTTCGTGGACCGGATGGACAGCCGGCTCGGCTCCTGGGCCGCCGAGCCGGTGCCCGCCGCGGCCACGGCCCTGGCCGAGGGCGCCGCCGAGCGCCACCGGGCCCGCTGGCGGGCCCGCAACGGCGACCTCAACTGATACGCCGATGGCCCGCCCCGCGGCCTTTTCCTGATGGCTCCGCCGGTCCGGTCACCGGGTCATTGGCACTTCCCCTTCAGCCACGCGTTGAACTGGGGCGTGTAGTCGGTGGCCACCCGCTTGGCGCCGCGATCGAGCGCGCCCTGCCAGGCGCTCTCGTTCAGCGTCCACGAGGGAGGCGGCTCTTCCCACTTGGTGACCTCCGGCCAGATGGGCCCGCCGCTCAGCACCCTGGTCATGCCCGCGGCGCTCACCCGGCTCCTGAGCTCGGCCGCGATCTCGCTGTTGTGGGAGTACAGAATGATCTCCTGCGACTGGTAGCGCTCCTTGACCGGGTCGAGCACCTCCGCCCAGGCCCGCGACTTGATCGCGGCGTTGGAGCTGAGCAGCGACTGCCGGGCCTCCGGCTTGATCTCGACCAGCCCGATCATGCCGGCGCTCTGCATCGCGGCCAGCCATTCGCGGAAGGTGTAGACGGTCTCGCCCTTGAAGATGCCCCGGTTGATGGTCCGGCCCTTGAGCGCCGTGTCGCCCGCCGCCCACCAGATGTCGGTGATGTTCTTCTTCGTGCCCGTCAGGCCCCAGGTAGAGGTGTTGTGCCACATGACGGCCTTGGTGCCGTCCTTGGTGAGCTGCAGGTCGGCCTCGACGCCTGACGCGCCCCAGGACTGGTAGCGGCGGATGGCCGTGGGGTTGTTGGGCTGGCGCACCTGGTCCCGCTCCCAGGCGTTGGCGCCCGTGGGGTAACCGCCGTGCCCGAAGATCAGCGGGCACGCGGGGAGCGCGGAGGACGGAGCGGTGAGCAACGAGGCGAGCGCTAAAGCGACGAGGGGGGTGGCCAAGGTTCATACCTTTCGATCTTGTTTTCCCGCACACTACCGTTCGGTAAGGAAGGTCCGCAGGAGGCGCATGTAGCCGTCAGAACTTTGGGATGCCCTGAGCACGACGGCCAGGACTCCCGGCAGCCGGCCCTTGCAGCGATCAAGCCCGAACGGCAAAAAGCCCGGCTCCATCGCGGGAGCCGGGCTTTTGATGCTTGTGGAGCTATGGGGATTCGAACCCCAGACCTCCTCCATGCCATGGAGGCGCGCTACCAACTGCGCTATAGCCCCTGGTCACCGCTCCGAGTCCACCCGTTGCGGCGCTCCGAGAGCATATAGCCATCCGCGCCGATTCGCATAATCGCGGCGCGGGTCGTACGGCCCCCGAGCCGTACGAGCTCGCTATGCCTCGGCCTCCGGCCGGTCGTCGCTGCGGACGGGCTCCGGCAGCGTCCCGGCGTTGTGCTCCAGCAACCGCCAGCCCCTGCGCCCCTCCTGCAACACCGACCACGAGCAGTTGCCCAGCCCGCCCAGCGCCGGCCAGAGCTGCTCCGGCAGCCCGAGCAGCTCGCAGATGCCGAGCCGCAGCGCGGCCCCGTGGGAGGCCACGACCAGCAGGCCGTCGTCGTCGAGCTTGGCCGCCCAGCGCCGCATGGCGCCGGCCACTCTGGTGGCCACGTCGGCGACGGGCTCTCCACCCGGCGCCTCCCAGGCCACGTATTCCTCGGGCCAGCGCGCGGCGATCTCGTCGCGCGTGAGCCCTTCCCATTCGCCGCCCCCGCGCTCGCGGAGGTCCTTGTCCACGCTCACGTCCAGCCCGACGACCCGCGCGAGCGCCAGCGCCGTGTCATTGGCGCGCTGGAGATCGGACGAGACGATCAGCGTGGGCCGCAGGGAGGCCAGCAACGACGCCGCCCTGGCGGCCTGCGCGATGCCGGTCTCGTCGAGGGGGATGTCGGAGTGCCCCTGGAATCGCTGCTCGACGTTCCACAAGGTCTGCCCGTGCCGGAGGCAGACGATCCTCTTGCTCATGCGGAACGCTCGGACTCGGGATGGGGGAGCCCGCTCACGCGCGTGCCCGCTGGAGGTTGGCCTGCATGACGCTCTCCGGCAGCGAGATGGCCGGGCAGTCCTTCCACAGGCGCTCGAGCGCGTAGAACGTGCGGTCCTCCTCGTGCTGGACGTGCACGACGATGTCGATGTAGTCGAGCAGCACCCAGCGGCCCTCGCGCTCGCCCTCTCGGCGCACGGGCTTGGCGTCGGCCTCGGTGCGCAGCCGGTCCTCGATCTCGTCGACGATGGCGCGTACCTGGCGGTCGTTGGTGGCGGAGCAGAGCAGGAAGGCGTCGGTGATGACGAGCTGTTCGCTCACGTCGTATGCGAGGATGTCATCGGCCAGCTTGTCCGCCGCGGCTTCCGCAGCGATGCGCACGAGCTGGACGGATCTGTCGGATGCGGTCACGATGCGGGTCTGTCCTCCTGTGTCGGCAGCATGCCTATACGTTGAGGGTACCCTTCCGGGCCGAAACCCCTCACCTACGGCACGGAGACCGTCATCCTTCCGCGTGATACAGCCCCCGCTTGTTGATGTACTGGACGATTCCGTCCGGCACCAGATACCAAATCGGCTCTCCCTTGGCGACACGTTGCCGGCACTCGGACGACGAGATGGCCAGTGCGGGAATTTCCAGCAACGTCACCCGCCCCTCCGGCAGCCCGGGATCGTGCAGCGTGTGCCCAGGACGCGTACAACCGACGAAATGGGCCAGCTCGAACAGCTCGTCCGCGTTCTGCCAGTCCAGGATGGCGCCGAGCGCGTCCGCGCCGGTGATGAAGTACAGCTCAACCCCAGGACCGTAAATTTCCGAAATATCGCGCAAAGTATCGATCGTGAATGTCGGCCCCGGGCGATCCACGTCCACCCTGCTCACCGAGAATCGCGGATTGGACGCGGTCGCGATGACCGTCATCAGGTAGCGGTCCTCCGCGGCCGACACCTCGCGCTCGGCCTTCTGGTACGGCCGCCCGGTCGGCACGAACACGACTTCGTCCAGGTCGAAGTGGTGGGCCACCTCGCTGGCGGCCACCAAGTGGCCGTGGTGGATGGGATCGAACGTCCCACCCATCACTCCGACTCGCCGCTTCCCCTGCACACCAGGCGCATTCATCATGAAACGGACCTTACGCGGACCTTGTACCACAACATGATGGCACCCCCCTTGGCGATGACCGCGCATCCCTCCCGTTGCGGACGTAGCATGCCGGGCATGACGACCACCCCGGACCGCAACCGCGTCCAACTGCCCGGCATCTCGTCCCGAGCCTACGAACACCCCGCAGACCGGTCCGCCCTGGTCGCTCTGCGTAAGTTGAGTGGGTTCGACACGGTTCTCAAGCAGATGTCCGGCCTCATCAGCGAGCGCCGGCTGCGCCTGATGTACCTGGCGTCAGCCGTGCGCGTGAGCGAGACCCAGTTCCGCTCCGTCTACGACATGGGCCGCGACGCCGCCTACACCCTCGACCTGCACCGGATCCCCGAGATCTATATCCAGCAGGATCCGCAGGTCCAGGCCAAGGCCATCGGCTTCGACGACCCGTTCATCGTCGTGACCACCGGTCTGCTCAACCTCATGAACGAGGAGGAGCAGCGCTTCGTCATCGGCCACGAGACCGCCCACATCCTGTCGGGGCACGCGGTCTACCGGACGATGCTCGACATCCTCACCCGACTCGCCACCCGCGTCGCCTGGATCCCGCTCGGCTACATCGGCCTGCGCGCGATCGTCGCGGGCCTGGAGGAGTGGTACCGCAAGTCGGAGCTGTCCTCCGACCGCGGCGGCCTGCTCGTCGGCCAGGACCCCGAGGCGGCCAAGAGGGCGCTGATGAAGCTCGCCGGCGGCGACTACACCCACGAGATGAACATCGAGGCGTTCCTGGAGCAGTACCAGGAATACGACACCGCGGGCGACCTTCGCGACGGCTTCCTCAAGGTGCTCAA
Organism: Nonomuraea sp. JJY05; assembly: GCF_043496855.1. Lineage (NCBI taxonomy): Bacteria > Bacillati > Actinomycetota > Actinomycetes > Streptosporangiales > Streptosporangiaceae > Nonomuraea > Nonomuraea sp. JJY05. Next base: position 25,138 of record NZ_JBIEIS010000021.1, on the reverse strand, counting down.
CCTGCTCGGCACGACCCACCCGTTCGCGGTGGTGCGCGTGGCCGAGCTGGACAAGTGGCAGCGCAGCGGCGAGTACGAGCGCATCCTGGGCGGGGACTACCCGCGCAGGGAGGACGACCCCAACGCACGAGTGACCGACGAGATCAAGGCCGCGGCCGAGTCCTACCGCGCGTCCTGGTCCCAGTCGCAGGACCCGTTCATCGGTGTCCTGCGCGACGTGGCCGAGGGCGCGGTCAACGCGGGCGAGCGCATCTTCAACCGCTTCTCGCGCCGCGACGGCGGCCAGGGCTGACCGGCCGCACCGCCGTACGCGGCCGATCAGCTTGATCGGCCGCGAAACCCGCCGCGACCCTCGCCAAGGGGCAGCGGCGGCCGACGCTTCGGCCTGCCTTGGAGAGCGGCAGGTCAGAGCAGGAGGGCGATGGCGCGCACGGCGGCCGCGCACAGGGCGACGAACCCGCCCAGCACGGCCAGTGCGCGCAGCCCCTCCCTGCGCAGGTCGGGCAGCCGATGCCCGATCCGCTCGATCTCGCGCCCGGCGAAGCCGCCGCACAGCATCCCGAACACCACGCCCGCCACCGTCACGGGCGCGGGCTGCTGCCACCAGTCGGAGTCGATCACTCCGCCGCCGGTCACCCAGAGCGCGCCGCCCGACGCCAGCGCGACCGGCACGCCCGGCCACGCGGCGGCGGTGGCGGCCGCCCCGACCAGGGCGACGGGGAAGAGCAGCACGCGCAGCGCCACCCGCGTACGCCGCGAGCTGCGGTTCCTGACCAGCCAGTGGCTCATCCAGAGCGTCCTGGTCAGCACCACGAACACTCCCGTGATGGCGATGGAGGCGATCGGCCAGATCACCGAGGTCACCACGCACGGCACGGCGAGCACGGCGAGCATCAGCAGGGCGCCGTTGCCCGCGGGCAGCGTGGTGGCCGACTCCGCCCTGAGCCCGGCCTTCCTGCGCACCTGCGGGCGGCTCCGGACGGCCGCCGCCGCGCGCTGGCGCGGCGCGGTCATCTTGGAGCGCGCGAGAGCGGACTTCCCGTCCGCCGCGCCCGTGCGCCCGCGCGGCGCGGGCACCTCGGCGCGGCTGCGCACCGCGGCGCCCTTCCCATCCGTGCCGGTACGGCTGCGCGCCGCGGCGCCCTTGCAGTCGGCGCGAACGGCGGAGCCCTTCGTGTCAGGGTTCGTACGGGTACGCGGGGCGGGGACCTTACTATCCGTGTTTGCCCGGCTCCGCGCTGGTTTCTCCTCGGGGGTGGCCCGGCCCGTCTTGGCCTCCTCCGAGGGCCCGAAGGCGGGCTCCGGCTCGGCCGCGCTGGTGGCTTTTGCCAGCCGGGACAGCCGATCGGCCAGCAACGCCGCCGTGGGGCGCTTGCCGGGCTCCCTGTTGAGCGCGGCGCGTACCAGCGGCAGCAGCTCCACGGGCACGCCCTTGAGGTCGGCCTGCCCGTTGAGCACCGCGTACATCTGCGCCTCGGCCGTCCCCCGCCCGAACGTCGGCCGCCCCGTCGCCGCGAACGCCACCGTCGCCGCCCAGGCGTGCACGTCGGCGGGCGAGTCGACCTGCTCGTCGGCGAAGATCTCCGGCGCGGTGTAGCCGGGCGTGCCGAGGAACGTGCCGGTCATGGTGAGCCGGGTCGCGTCGAGCACCTGCGCGATGCCGAAGTCGATGAGCACGGGCCCCTCGGCGCCCATGATGATGTTGCCCGGTTTGAGGTCCCGGTGCACGACCCCGGCCGCGTGAATGATCGCCAGGGCCGCGGCGATGCCCTGGGCCAGGTCCACGAGGTCGGCGACGTCGAGCGCGCCACTCTGGCGGACGCGGTCGAGGAGCGTGGCGCCCTCGATGTACTCCATGACCAGGTAGGGGCGGGCACAGCTCAGGTCGGCGTCGAGCACCTTGGCCACGTACGGGCTCTCGACCCGGCGCAGCGCGCGGACCTCGCGCTCCAGCCGGACCCGGGAGGTCTCGTCCTCGGCCAGATCGTGCAGGACCTTGAGAGCGACGCTCTCACTCCGGCGGGTGGTCGCGAGGTAGACCTCGCCCATGCCGCCCCGGCCGAGCCGCTCGACCAGGGTGTACGGCCCTATCTTGCCGAGCTTGCTCACCGTCCCTCCCCGCCCGGCGCGCCCATAAGGGACCTAACCCTAGCGCTGGGACGCCTGTCGACGCTTGAGGCACGCCGAAGGATTATCGGCGAGTGTGATCCGAGAGCATGCTGTCGAGCCGGGCCGTGGGCTCGTCCGACAGCTGCCTGCGTCCCTTTCTGCGCCAGTGGACGTGTCCGCGGCTCTCGAGCCAGAGCAGCAGCCGGTCGGCGCCGAACAGCACGGCCGCCGAGAAGACAAGGGCGACGACAATCTCCATGCCCCTCAGTCAACCTGCGCTCCACGGCGCCGGTCAGGCCGACACGCCGGTCAACCGGCCACCACCGTGCCCTCTGACGTGCGCAAATGCCCCTCACCGGTGTAGACCCACTTGGTGGAGGTGAGCTCGGGCAGCCCCATCGGGCCGCGCGCGTGGAGCTTCTGCGTGGAGATGCCGATCTCCGCCCCGAACCCGAACTCCCCGCCGTCGGTGAACCTCGTCGAGGCGTTGACCGCCACGGCCGCCGAGTCGACCAGCGCCACGAACCTGCGCGCCGCCCGCTGCGACCTGGTGACGATGGCGTCGGTGTGGGCGGAGCCGTACTTCCTGATGTGGGCCACCGCCTCCTCCAGCGAGCCGACGACCGCGGCGGCGATGTCGAGCGAGAGGTATTCGGCGTAGAAGTCGTCCTCGGTGACGGGAACGACGCCGGAGCCGTACCCGGCGATGCGCTCGTCACCGTGCACGGTCACGCCCGCCTCGGCGAGCGCCGCCAGCGCCCGGGGCACGAACGCGTCGGCGACGTCCTCGTGGACGAGGAACGTCTCGGCCGCGTTGCACACCGACGGCCGCTGCGCCTTGGCGTTGACCAGGATCTGCACAGCCAGGTCGACGTCGGCCTCGGCGTCCACGTAGACGTGGCAGTTTCCGACGCCGGTCTCGATCACCGGCACCGTGGACTCCTCGACCACCGAGTTGATCAGCGAGGCGCCGCCGCGCGGGATGAGCACGTCGACCAGGCCGCGGGCGCGCATGAGCTCCTTGACCGAGTCGCGGGTCTGCCCCGGCACGAGCTGGACGGCTCCGGCGGGCACCTCGGTGCCCTCCAGCGCGTCCTGCATGACCTTCACCAGGGCCGTGTTGGAGGAGTAGGCGCTGGAGGAGCCCCGGAGCAGCACCGCGTTGCCGCTCTTGAGGCAGAGCGCGGCGGCGTCGACGGTGACGTTGGGGCGGCCCTCGTAGATGATGCCGATGACGCCGAGCGGCACCCTGAGCTGGCGCAGCTCCAGCCCGTTGGGCAGGGTGGTGCCGCGTACGACCTCGCCGACCGGGTCGGGCAGGTCGGCCACCTGGCGCACGGCCTCGGCGATGGCGGCGACCCTGGCCTCGTCGAGCCGCAGCCGGTCGACCATCGCCTCCGACGTGCCCTGCGCCCTGGCCTGCTCGACATCCTTGGCGTTGGCCTCGACGATCTCCGCCGCATGCGCGACCAGGGCGTCGGCCACGGCACGCAGCGCCCGGTCCTTCGGCGCCCGCGGCAGCGGGGCCAGCTCGGCGGCCGCCTCCCGCGCCGCCTGGGCGACCTTCACGAACTCAGTGTTCATGGCTACGCTCCGCTCCGCTGTTCGGGGCTCTGCGAGCCCCGCTCTTCCCTCGTCACTCCGGTCGCTCCGCTCCCTGCGCTCCTCAGTCCAGAGCGGGGCGAGCCCCTCACGCTCATGGCCACGCTCCGCTCCGCTGTCCGGGGCTCTGCGAGCCCCGCTCTTCCCTCGTCACTCCGGTCGCTCCGTTCCCTGCGCTCCTCAGTCCAGAGCGGGGCGAGCCCCTCACGCTCATGGCCCCCTGGGACGGGGCCCGTGAGGCTAGTTGTGAGCTTCCAGTATGACGATGTCGTCACGGTGGATCAGCTCACGCTCATATTCCGGACCGAGCGCGCTGGCCAGCTCCCTGGTGGAGCGCCCGAGCAGGCCCGGGATCTCGGTGGCGTCGAAGTTGACCAGCCCGCGGGCCACCACAAGCCCCTGAGGCCCGCACAGGTCCACCGGATCGCCCGCCGCGAACTCACCCTCCACCGACGTCACCCCAGCCGGCAGCAGCGACTTGCGCCGCCCCACGATGGCCTCCACCGCCCCCTGATCGAGGTGGAGGCGGCCACGCCCGGTGGTGGCGTGCGCGAGCCACAGCAGCCGCGTGCCGGGATGGCGGCCCCCCGGGTGGAAGTAGGTGCCGACATCGGCTCCACCGAGCGCCTGGGCGGCGTGAGCGGCCGCCGTGAGCACCACGGGGACACCAGCCCCCGTGGCGATCCTGGCGGCCTGCACCTTGGTCACCATGCCGCCGGTGCCCACCGCCGCGCCGTTCTTCCCGAGCTCGACGCCGACCAGGTCTTCCGGCCCGCGGATCTCCGACAGGCGCCGGGAGCCGCTGCGGCTCGGCGGGCCGTCGTACAGGGCGTCGACGTCCGACAGCAGCACGAGCGCGTCGGCGTGGATCAGGTGCGCCACCAGCGCCGCCAGCCGGTCGTTGTCGCCGAAGCGGATCTCGTCGGTGGCCACGGTGTCGTTCTCGTTGACGATGGGCACGATGCCCAGCTCCAGCAGGCGCGCCAGCGTGCGCTGGGCGTTGGCGTGGTGGGCGCGGCGCATCATGTCGTCGGCGGTCAGCAGCACCTGGCCCACGCGCAGGGAGTAGCGGGCGAAGGAGGAGGTGTAGCGGGCGACGAGCACACCCTGCCCGACGGACGCCGCCGCCTGCTGGGTGGCCAGGTCGCGTGGTCGCGCGGTCAGCCCGAGCGGGCCGAGGCCCGCCGCGATCGCCCCGGAGGAGACCAGGACGATCTGGGTCCCCGTACGGCGCCGCGCCGCCAGCACGTCCACAAGGGCGTCGACCCGATCGACGTCGATCGTGCCCTGGGGGGTGGTGAGCGAGGAGGAGCCGACCTTGACAACGACCTTCGACGCTGAGCTGATCTGTTCCCGCACGTCTGGCAGCCTATCCGAGCTCCGAGAGCCCTTCGCTCCCGGAGTCTGGCGGGGTATGGCCCGCCATCCGGGCGGCCCCGCACACGGCGGCGGCCACACCTCCGCGGCCGGATCGCCCCGGCGCGACGCGTAGGCCGCGGCCGACGTCACGGCCCCCATCCGCACCGGGCGGGCCACGTCGTCCATCCGTCGGGCAAGCTCGCCCTCAACCGGTGGCTGCGCCGCTCCGCCGTGGGCCCGCCGTGGGCCCGCCGTGGGCCCGCCGTGGATCCGCCGTGGGCCCGCCGTGGATCCGCCGTGGGCGGGCGCCGGCATCCCGCTCAACGCGATCGCGTCCCTGCCGGCCTGGACGGTGAGCGAGGAGAACGCGTTCACGGCCGGCCAGATCATCCACGCCGACGGCGGCGCGGAAGCCGTACTGCGCCCGTGGCGCCGCTATCCGAGGCGGTTGTCGGACCCGCGCGGGCCCTGCCGTACGGACTCGGCGCTGAGCGTGGGCTGCCAGTCGAAGACGTAGCCACCCTCCATCGGCCCGATGACCACCTCGGCCCCGGCGGTGGCGCCGGCCTTGGCCAGCTCCTCCTCCACCCCGAGCCGTTCGAGCCGGTCGGCGAGGAAACCCACGGCCTCGTCGTTGCTGAAGTCCGTCTGCCTGATCCACCGCTCCGGCTTCTCGCCGGTGATCTGGAACAGGTTGTCGTTGACCCGCCGCACCCGGAACCCGGTGTCGCCGAGCTGCTTGGGCCTGATGACCAGCCTGGTGGGCTCCTCGACCGGCTTCTGGGCCCTGGCCGCGGCGACCCACTCGCCCATCGCGTACGTGAGCTCCCGCAGCCCGTCATGCGTGGCGGCGGAGATCGTGAACACCCGCAGCCCCCGCGCCTCGAACTCGGGCCTGACCAGCTCGGCCAGCTCCCGCGCGTCGGGCACGTCGGCCTTGTTCAGGACGACCAGCCGCGGCCGGTCCTCCAGCTTCCCGTAAGCGTGCAGCTCCGCCTCGATGACCTCGTAGTCGGTGATCGGGTCACGCCCGGGCTCCATGGTGGCGCAGTCGATGACGTGTACGAGCATGTCGCACCGCTCGACGTGCCGCAGGAACTCGTGTCCGAGCCCCTTCCCCTGCGAGGCCCCCGGGATCAGGCCGGGCACGTCGGCGACGGTGAACACGGTCTCCCCCGCGGTCACCACCCCCAGGTTGGGGATCAAGGTCGTGAACGGGTAATCCGCGATCTTGGGCTTGGCCGCGCTCAGGGCGGCGATCAGCGAGGACTTGCCGGCGCTCGGGAACCCGACCAGCGCCACGTCCGCCACGCTCTTGAGCTCCAGCATGACGTCGAGCGCGTCCCCGGGCTCTCCGAGCAGCGCGAACCCGGGCGCCTTCCGCCTGGTCGTGGCGAGGGCGGCGTTCCCCAGGCCGCCGTGCCCGCCCTGGGCGATGACGTAGCGCGTGCCGACGCCCACGAGGTCGACCAGCACCTCACCCGTGGAGGCGTCCTTCACCACGGTCCCGTTGGGCACGGGCAGGATCACGTCCGCCCCGTTGGCCCCGTCGCGGTTGGAGCCCTGCCCCTGCTTGCCGTTGTCGGCCTTGCGGTGCGGCCGCCGGTGGTATTCGAGCAGCGTCGCCGTGTTGGGGTCGACCTCGAGGATGACGTCACCGCCCCGGCCGCCGTTGCCGCCGTCGGGGCCGCCGAGCGGCTTGAACTTCTCCCGGTGGATGGAGGCGCACCCGTTCCCCCCGTCACCGGCACCGACATGAAGGACCACCTGGTCCACGAAGTCCGGCACTCTGTACTCCTCCACACATACCGCCCACCGGCGGAAGTCAGCCAAAAGCAAAGGGGCGGATCGACACCGCGATCCACCCCTTTGGCAAGAAAACCCAAGGTCTACGGAGAGGAAGAACCCTTACTCCGCGACGGGAACGATGCTCACGGCCCGCCGGCCGCGCTTGACACCGAACTGCACGTGCCCGGCCGCCAGCGCGAACAGCGTGTCGTCGCCGCCACGCCCCACGTTGTCGCCGGGGTGGAAGTGGGTGCCACGCTGCCGGACGATGATCTCGCCCGCGTTGACCAGCTGGCCGCCGAAGCGCTTGACGCCCAGGCGCTGGGCGTTGGAGTCACGACCGTTCCGGGTGGACGACGCGCCCTTCTTGTGTGCCATCTCTCAAACTCCCGTTCAGGCCTGCTCGATACCGGTGATCTTCACCTGGGTGTACCGCTGGCGGTGACCCTGGCGCTTCTTGTAACCGGTCTTGTTCTTGTACTTGAGGATCCGAATCTTCGGGCCCTTGGTCTCACCGAGGATCTCGGCGCTGACCGTGAACTTGCCCGCCTCCGTGGTCACATCGCCGTCGTTGACGACGAGCACCGTCGGCAGCGAAACCGAAGAGCCGACCTCGCCGGCGACCTTGTCCACCTCGAGGACGTCACCGACGGAGACCTTCTGCTGCCTGCCGCCGCAACGAACGATCGCGTACACCGCGGAACCCTTCTACTGACTCACTGTTGTCTCGTACATCAGCCGCCTCATCGAGAGGCGGCCGCCGAATGCTGCGCCTGTCATTCGGCCTGTCTCAAACCGACGAACCGAGTAAGCGCGCCAACAGGGCACGTCACCTGACGCACCGATACACCAGGGTACCGGATTAACGGTCCCCTAGGCGAACCGGACGGAACGTCGGAAGCCTGCCGGAGCTACTCGGCCGACTTGGCTCGGCGCGAGCGTCGCCGCCCTCTGCCGGAAGTCTGGCTGGCCTGGTCGTCCTCAACCGGGACGTCTTCAAGCGCACCGGTCACCGTATCACGGCTCGCGGTGTCCTTGGCCGCGGAAACCTTGTCGGAGACCGCCTTCTCGATGGCCATCTTCCCCTGCGTGCCGCGCGGCTCGGGCTTGGGCTCGACCGGCTCCGTGGAGACGAGCAGGCCACGCCCGTTGCAGCAGTCGCACGGCGTGGAGAACGCCTCCAGCAGCCCCTGTCCGACCCGCTTACGCGTCATCTGGACCAGGCCCAGCGAGGTGACCTCGGCCACCTGGTGCTTGGTCCTGTCGCGGGCCAGGCACTCCAGCAGCCGCCGCAGCACCAGGTCGCGGTTGGACTCCAGCACCATGTCGATGAAGTCGATCACGATGATGCCGCCGATGTCGCGCAGCCTGAGCTGGCGCACGATCTCCTCGGCCGCCTCGAGGTTGTTCCGGGTGACGGTCTCCTCGAGGTTGCCGCCCTGGCCGGTGAACTTGCCGGTGTTGACGTCGACGACGGTCATCGCCTCGGTACGGTCGATCACCAGCGAGCCGCCGCTGGGCAGCCACACCTTGCGCTCGAGCGCCTTGCCGAGCTGCTCGTCGATCCGGTAGTGCTCGAACACGTCACCCTGATCGCCGTCCCAGCGCGCCAGACGCTCGGCCAGGTGCGGCGCGACGTACTTGACGTAGTCGTCCACCGTGTCCCAGGCGTCGGCGCCCTGCACGATCAGCGAGGTGAAGTCCTCGTTGAAGACGTCGCGCACGACCCGGATCGTGAGATCGGGCTCGGCGGACAGCAGCTCGGGCGGGCTGGCCGACTTGGCCTTCTTCTGGATGTTCTCCCACTGGGCGGACAGGCGGGCCACGTCACGCGCCAGCTCGTCCTCGGAGGCGCCCTCCGCGGCGGTACGCACGATCACGCCGGCGTTCTCCGGCATGACCTTCTTCAGGATGCTCTTGAGCCGCGTGCGCTCCTTGTCGGGCAGCTTGCGGCTGATGCCGGTCATCGACCCGTCCGGCACGTAGACGAGGTATCGCCCGGGCAGGCTGATCTGCGACGTGAGGCGGGCGCCCTTGTGCCCGATCGGGTCCTTCGTGACCTGCACGAGCACCGACTGGCCCGACTTCAGCGCCGACTCGATGCGCTTGGGCTGGCCCTCCAGCCCGGCGGTGTCGAAGTTGACCTCGCCGGCGTACAGGACGGCGTTCCTGCCCTTGCCGATGTCCACGAACGCCGCCTCCATCGAGGGCAGCACGTTCTGGACCTTGCCGAGGTAGACGTTGCCGACGTAGGACTGGCTGGCCTCGCGGTTGACGTAGTGCTCGACGAGCACGCCGTCCTCCAGGACCGCGATCTGCGTACGGTCGCCCTGACGGCGCACCACCATCATCCGGTCGACGGACTCGCGGCGAGCCAGGAACTCCGACTCCGTGATGATCGGCGGCCGCCTGCGGCCCAGCTCGCGCCCCTCGCGGCGGCGCTGCTTCTTGGCCTCCAGCCGGGTGGAGCCGCGCACGCTCTGCACGCCGTCGGTCGCGGTGTCCAGCGTGCTGCTGCGGCCCGCACGCGGCGCGCGGATGCGCACCACCGTGTTCGGCGGGTCGTCGCTGGCCGGCTCGGCGCCCTCGTCGGAGCCCCGGCGGCGACGGCGACGGCGGCGACGCGAGGAAGAGCCCTCCTCTTCGTTGGCGCCCTCCTCGGCCTGCTCCTCCTCGGACTCCTCGTCCTGCTCCTCGCCTTCCTCGGCGTCGTCACGCTCGCGCGACTTGCCGCGGCCCCGGCCGCCCCGCCTGCGGCGGCGGCGACGGCCCGCGCCCTCTTCCTCCTCCTGCTCGTCGGAGGCGTCGAGGTCGGTCTCGTCCTCTACCGCGGACTCGTCGACCGGCTCCTCGATCTCCTCGGGCTCGGGCTCTGGAGCGGGCTGCGGCACCTCGACCCGCCGGGAGACGGCGGGCTTGGCCTGGCTGGGGTCGGGCGCCTGGAAGAGCGGCGCGAAGATGGCCGCCGGCCGCTGGAACGCGGTGCCGGGCTCGGCCGGCGTGCGCGCGGCGAACCCGAACGGGTCGGACAGCAGGCTCGGCCGTACGGGCTCCTCGTCGAGGTCCTCGCCGGCGGGCTCGTCGTCGAGGGGCTCGTTGTCGGGCAGGATCTCAAGGATGTCCTCATCCTCGGCCGCCCGGACATCACCGGCAGGCGCCGCCTCGGCGCTCTGCGGCGCCGTCGTCGCGGCCGCACGGGCCGGGCCCTCGCTCGCGGCGGCCTTCTCGGAGTCGGCCACCGCCCCCACAGCGCCTGCGACGGCCTCCTCGACGGGCTCGGGCGCCACGGCCTCTTCCGGCTCGGCCTTCTTGCGCGTCCTGCGCCGCTTGACCGGCTCGGCGGCCTCGGCAGGCGGCTCCTCCACCGGGGAGGTGGCCTCTGCCTCGTCCTCGGCGACCTTCTTCGTCGTACGGCGCCGCGTCGTCGTGGCCGTGGACCGGGTGCGCGTGGTCCTCTTGGGCTTCTCCTCGGCGACGGCCTCGGCCACGACCGCCTCGACCGGGCTCTCCGGCGCGGTCGCCGGCTCGGGCGCGGCAGTGAGGATCTCGGGCGCGGGCTCTCCCGCCGCACGCTGCGCGGCGGTGCTCTGCACCGGTTGTACGTCAGCCACGGACGGCGCGGTCTGCGCCGCGGCAGTGGTGACCGGAACGTCGGCAGGCTCCTCCGGCTCCGGCGGCGGACCGGCGGGACGGCTGGCGGAGCGGCGACGTGGGGTCACCTCGGGCTGTTCAATTGTCTCCCCGTCAGGGCCAATGGCCCCGGCGTTGGGCTCGTTCTCGAGCATGCGGGCGCTCTCCCGTCAGCTCCCGGGCGCGTCGCCGCGCCGCGCAGGAGCCCTCGTGTCTCGTTGTCCGCCAACGCCCCCGGGAGGGGGTGTCGGCGCCAAGTCCTGTCAGCGGTCGTGCCCCGCTCGCGCAGGGCACCTCCTCAACCGGCGACGTGCTCACTCGCCGATCCCGCCTCGCCGCCGCGCGTCGTATCGCGGTCCAGGTCGAGCGGATCGGCAAGCGCACCAGTGCTGGCGTCGAGCGGCCCCTGCGCCAGCCTGGTCACCTCGGGGGGAACCGGCGGCGCGAAGTCGGCCACAAGGCGCAGCCCTGTGAGCACATCGTCGGGTCGAACGGCAGGCGTCATGTGCCGAACAACCATGCGCAGTATGACACACGGTCCTCCGAGCACCTGAGCTGCGGTTCTGTCTGTTCCCTCGGACACCGTGAGCCCCAGGACGGCTTCCCGCGCGTCAAATCGACGGGGGCCCTTCTTGGTGAGGCGCTCGACCTCCACAGTGCCTGCCGCGAGGAACTTCTCCGCCGCCACCTCGGCGAGCTCGCGATCGGCACCAGGCAGTCGCACCTCCCAGTCGGAGACCTCCAAGCGGTCAGCCAGCCCACCCGGACCCGCCGCCACCACGTCGAGCACGTCGAGTCCCGGCGGCAGCGACCCGTCCAGGTCCTGTCTCACCTGCTCGGGATCGCACGGCGTGGTGACACCGATCTCGAGATATTCGGCTTCGCTGGCGACACCGGTCGGTGCCGCGCCCGCGTAGGAGATCTTCGGGTGGGGCGAGAAACCCGCGCTGTAGGCCACCGGAATGCCGGCACGGCGAACCGCTCTCTCAACGGCCCGCGAGATGTCGCGGTGGCTGGTGAAGCGCAGGCGGCCGCGCTTGGCGTAGCGCACGCGAAGTCGCTGCACCGTGGGCGCGGGCGGAGGCCCTTCGGGAACAGGTTTCAGAGCTTGTCGTCCTTCCCTTGTAAGAGTTCCTTCGTCTCAGGATAAGCCGCCCCGACGCGTGTACGTGTACGCCGAGACACCGGCTGCCCACTGAGCGCGCTAGACCACCGTAAGAGGAAGGAGTTTCCGCCCTGTGGGGCCGATCTGAATTTCCGTGCCCATCGTCGGGCAGACGCCGCAGTCGTAGCAAGGAGTCCAGCGGCAGTCTTCGACCTCGCCACCGGAAATGGCCTCCTGCCAGTCCTGCCAGAGCCACTCACGGTCGAGCCCGGCGTCGAGGTGGTCCCACGGCAGGACCTCGTTCTCCTCCCGCTCGCGCGTGGTGTACCAGTCGACGTCGACGCCCACTCTCTCGGCGGCCGCCATCCAGCGCTCGTAGGAGAAGTGCTCGCTCCAGCCGTCGAACCTGCCGCCGTCCTCCCAGACGGCGCGGATCACGGCGCCGACCCGGCGGTCGCCGCGCGAGAGCAGGCCCTCCACGATCGAGGGCTTGCCGTCGTGGTAGCGGAAGCCGATGGATCTGCCGTACTGCTTGTCGCCTCTGACCGAGTCGCGCAGCTCCTTGAGCCTGCGGTCGACGGTCTCGTGGTCAGCCTGGCCGGCCCACTGGAAGGGCGTGTGCGGCTTGGGCACGAAACCGCCGATGGAGACCGTGCAGCGGATGTCGCGGCTGCCGGTCGCCTCGCGGCCCGCCTGGATGACCTTCTTGGCCAGGTCGGCGATGCCCAGCACGTCCTCGTCCTGCTCGGTGGGCAGGCCGCACATGAAGTAGAGCTTGACCTGCCGCCACCCCTGCGAGTAGGCCGTGGTGACGGTGCGGATCAGGTCTTCTTCGGTGACCATCTTGTTGATCACCTTGCGCATGCGCTCGGAGCCGCCCTCCGGCGCGAACGTCAGGCCGGAGCGCCTGCCGTTCCTGGAGAACTCGTTGGCCAGGTCGATGTTGAACGCGTCGACCCTGGTGGACGGCAGCGAGAGCGAGGTGTTGGTGCCCTCGTAGCGGTCGGCCAGGCCCTTGGCGACGTCGCCGATCTCGGAGTGGTCGGCCGACGACAGCGACAGCAGACCGACCTCGTTGAAGCCGGATTCCTTGATGCCGTTTTCGACCATCGCCCCGATCGTGGTGATCGAGCGCTCCCGCACCGGGCGCGTGATCATGCCCGCCTGGCAGAACCTGCAGCCACGGGTGCAGCCGCGGAAGATCTCCACGCTGAACCGCTCGTGCACGGTCTCGGCCAGCGGGACCAGTGGCTTCTTCGGGTAGGGCCACTCGTCGAGGTCCATCACGGTGTGCTTGTGCACCCGCCACGGCACGTCGGCCCTGTTGGGGGCGACGCGCTTGATGCGACCGTCCGGGTGGTAGTCCACATCGTAAAATTTCGGGACATATACCCCGCCGGACTCGGCGAGCCGCATGAGCAGCTCGTCCCGCCCGCCGGGTCTGCCCTCGGCCTTCCACTCGCGGATGACCTCGGAGATGGCGATGCAGATCTGCTCTCCGTCGCCGAGCACGGCCGCGTCGAGGAAGTCGGCGATCGGCTCCGGGTTGAAGGCCGCGTGGCCGCCGGCGAGCACGATCGGGTCGTCCTCGCCCCGGTCCACGGCCATCAGCGGGATGCCCGCCAGGTCGAGCGCGTTGAGCATGTTGGTGTAGCCCAGCTCGGTCGAGAACGACACGCCGAGCACGTCGAAGGCGCGCACCGGCCGGTGCGCGTCGACGGTGAACTGCGGGACGCCCTCGGCCCGCATGAGCGCCTCGAGATCCGGCCACACCGCGTAGGTGCGCTCGGCCAGCGTGCCGGGCAGCTCGTTGAGGATCTCGTAGAGGATCGCCACACCCTGGTTGGGCAGCCCGACCTCGTAGGCGTCCGGGTACATCAGCGCCCACCGCACGTCGGCGGAGTCCCAGTCCTTGAGGGTCGAGTTGAGCTCACCCCCGACGTACTGGATGGGCTTCTGCACCTTGGGCAGCAGCGCTTCCAGGCGGGGGAATATCGACTCGACAGACATACGGTCCAGCGTAGCGGCGCTCAGACGGTGGCAGGTCCAGGGATGTCGATGTCGTTTCCGCTGAGCACCAGGAGGTGGTGCCCCTCGTAGCAGGTCAGCTCGACGGCGATCACGCCGCTCGACAGATTGTGCACGCCGACGACGTGGCTCGCGGGCAGCAGGAAGCGCTCTTCGCACTCATCGCAATAGGCCAAGAACATATCTCTAATTAAACGACTGTCTTCGCACCCTGATGGCTTGGAGAAGCCCAATCGCAATGAGATTCGCGAATGTGGCCGTACCGCCGTACGACACGAACGGCAGCGGCAGCCCCGTGATCGGCATGATCCCGATCGTCATGCCCACATTGATGAACGTCTGGAACGCGAACCAGCACACGATCGTGCCCGCGACCAGCGTCCCGAACCTGTCGTCGCACTGCCTGGCGATCTTCAGCCCGCGCAGCAGCACCACCCCGAGCAGCAGCACCACCGTGACCGACCCGAGGAACCCGAACTCCTCCCCCGCCACCGTGAAGATGAAGTCGGTGTGCTGCTCCGGCACGAACCGCCCGGTCGTCTGCCCGCCCCCCAGCAACCCCTTTCCCAGGAGCTGCCCGGAACCGATCGCGATCATCGACTGCGTGCTGTTGTAGCCCACCCCGCGCGGATCGACGCTCGGATCCACGAACGCCGTGAATCGGGCCACCTGGTACGGCTCGAGCAGCTGGAAATGGAACACCGAGAACACCCCGGCGATCGCGACCAGCGTCAGCGCCGCGATCCACCGCTTGCGCACCCCCGCGACGATCAGCCCGGCGGCCGTGATCACCGCCAGCACCAGCGCCGTTCCGAGGTCCGGCTGGAGCATCACCAGCCCCATCGTGACCCCCGAGGCGAGGAGCGCCAGCCAGATGTCCAGCCCGCGCGGCCGATCGCTGCCCTCGGCCGGCTGGGCCAGCAGCATCGCGATGATCAGCAACAGCCCGACCTTGGCGAACTCCGACGGCTGCACCGCGAACCCGCCGCCGAGCAGGATCCACGAGTGCGACCCGTTGATCGTCGCGCCCAGCGGCGTGATGACCAGCCCCAGCCCTATCAGCGACACCAGGAACACCAGCGGCGCGTACGCCCGCATGGCGCGATGATCGACCGTCGCGACGATCGCGCACAGGACGATCCCGATCACCTCGTTGAAGATGTGCTTCTTCACCAGCCCCGTCGCACCCGGGGCCCAGGTCCTGGTGGACGACCAGACGAGCAGCGTGCCGATCACGCACAGCCCGGCCACCGCGACCAGCATCAGGCCGTCCAGCCTGCGTACCGTCGAGTTCTCACCGGCGACTCGCCGGAACAACGACGGCCGCCGGACGGCCACCGCTCGATCGATCACCTCCGCACCTCCATCCCAGCGACCACCCACCCGACCACGCAGCCGATCACCCACCCAGCGGCACAGCCCACCACCCACCCAACGCCCGCCCCAGGAACCCTCCGCCCAACCGACGTCCCAGCAACCCCCGTCCCACCAACTCCCAGGTCAACGGCCGTCCCACCAGCCGCCGTCCCACCAACCCCCAGCCCAACGGCAGCCCCACCAGCCGTCCTCGCACCAACCCCCAACCCAACGGCAGCCCCACCAGCCGTCCTCGCACCAAACCCCGGTCCATCAACCGCCCGCCCAATGGCCGGCCCAGCAACGCCCCAGCCAACCGACGTCCCGGCAACGCCCTGTCCAGCCTCACCCCGGCCAACAGCCACCCCGGGCCAACGCCTGCGGCCATCTCCCACCGCCGACCAACGCGTCCGGTCGCCGCCCACCACAGACCCGCCCCGGCGACCGCCACCCGCAGCGGCACCAGCCATACCACCGACACCATCGTCACCGACAGCACCGATAGCACCAGTGGCAGACGCACCGGCAGCAGCCTTCCACCCATCGGCGCAGGCGCCCACCCCCCGACCGCCCGCACCCGGCGCGGGGCTCTCGGCGCTCATCCTCCGGCCACCGTTCCGTCAGGCGAGAAGCGGGGCAACCTCGTCGTGAGCTTCCCACCGGGCACGGCGGGAGGCCGTTTGATGCCGTAGATCCCTTCGTAGATCTCCCGCACCGCAGGCGCCGCCGTCTGCGCGCCCATGCCACCCTGCGAGACCATCACCACGACCACGTACTGCGGATTCTTCGTAGGCGCGAATGACGCGAACCACGAGGTGTCCTGCTTGCCCCAGACCTCCGCGGTACCGGTCTTGCCGCCGATGCGCACCTTGTCCATCGGGAACCCGGCGAAGGCCCCCGCCGCGGTGCCGTCCGACGGGACCTGGCTCAGCGCGTTCTTGATGTAGAGCCGTTCCTTCTCGCTGATCGGCAGCTTGCCCACCACCGGCACCGGGATGGTCCTGACCACCGTGCCGTCGGGCCGCACCTGCGCCCACCCGATGCGCGGGCTGCGCACCTTCCCGTCGCTCACCAGCGCCATGTACGCCCGCGCGAGCTGCATCGGCGTCACCAGCACGTCGCCCTGGCCAATGGAGAAGTTGGCCGAGTCGCCCGGCCGCAGGAGGAACCCCTCGGTGCAGTTCTCCAGCGCGAGCCGTTTGAGGAAGTCGGCCCGCGCCCGATCCTTGACCTCCGGATACCCCTTGCGCGACCGCTCGCAGCTCACGGCGTTGGTGCGGTTCCAGAGGTCCTTCTTCCACGCCCGGTCGGGGATGCGCCCGGAGGACTCACCCGGCAGATCCACCCCGGTCGGACTGCCGAACCCGAACGCCCTGGCCGTGTTGGCGAAGATCTCCTTGGTCGCCTTCTTCGGGTTGCGCCCGCCGTCCTTCAGGTACTGCTCGTACGCGGCCTTGTAGAAGATCGTGTCGCACGACTTGACCAGCGCGGTGTGCAGGCTGAGTGAGCCGAGCGAAATGCCGCGGAAGTTACTGAAGGCCCGGTCGCCGACCATGTAGGAGCCGGGGCACCCGTACGTGCCGTTCAGCGGGTATCCGGACCGCAACATCGCGGACACCGACGAGATCTTGAACGTCGAACCCGGCGCGAACTGTCCGTTGATCGCCCGGGACACGAGCGGCTTGCCGGACTTCTCCGACAGCAGCCACTGGTATCCGCGCGTCGAGATCCCGCCCGCCCAGATCGCCGGGTCGTACCCGGGGGCGCTGGCCAGCGCCACCACCCATCCCGTACGCGCGTCGAGCACCACCCCCGCGCCGCCGTCGGCCCCCGGCGCGGACTTCATCGCCTTCGCCAGCGCCCTCTCCACCACGGTCTGGACCCGCGAGTCGATGCTGGTCACCAGGTGGTCGCCCGGAGTCGGCGTGATCTGCTCCTCGACGCCGAGCGCCTTGCCCATCCTGTCGACCTGCACCCGGCGCAGCCCCGACTTGCCGCGCAACGCCTCGTCGTAGACGTATTCGAGCCCGTCACGCCCAGCCAGGTCCACCCCGGAGAAGCTCGCCTTCAGGCCTTCGCGCTTCTCCAGCTCGGCCTCGGTAACCGGCTGCAGGTAGCCGAGCATCTGCGCCCCGTCGCGCCCGCCGGGGTACTGCCTGACGGAGTGGATCTCCGCCGTCACCCCGGGAAACTCCTCCTGCCGTTCGAGGATCTGCAGCGCCTCCCGAGTGTCCACCTTCTCGTCGAGCGGAACCGGCTGGTACGGCGACCCCGTCCAGCAGGGTTTGGAGACTCCCGGCCCGCACGGCGTGATGCGCTGCTGCAGATCGGCGACCGGCCGGCCGAGCACCGCCGACAGCTTGCTCAACACCTTGAGCCCGCCGTCCTTCATCCTGGTCAGGCTGGTCCGGTCCACGGACACCACCAACGCGGTCTTGTTGCGTACCAACGGCCGCCCGTGCGAGTCGAGGATCTGCCCGCGCACGGCGGGCACGATCACGGCCCGTGTCCTAGTCTCCGTCGCCCGCGTCACGAACTCGTTCCCGCGCACCACCTGCACCTGCCACAGGCGCACGGCCAGTACGACGAGCAGGGTCACGACGAGCACCTGAACCACCAGCAGCCTGGCCCGCATCCGCATCATGTTGAGAACCCCGCCTCCCTGCCCCGTGTGGTCAGCCAGATCACGATGGGGGACACGACCAGCGTGTAGACGATGGTGACGGGCACCTGCTCGGTCAGCGTGGAGATCGTCACCCGGGGGTCGGCGATCAGCCCGCTCACGACCGCAGCCAGCAACGGCGCCATCAGCACGCACAACACCACGGTCGTGACCGGTCCACCCGCGCCACGCCCCGCCACGTAACCGACGAGCGCCAGCACGAACGCGTACTGCCCCACGAGGTGCGCGGTCGGCGGCATGACATCGACGAGCAGCCCGGCGCTGAACCCGAGCACCGCCCCGGACGCCGCACCCCGCCCCAACGCCGCCCCGATCACGGCCAGCAGCACCAGGTCGGGTGCGCCCCCGGCCGGTAGAGGAAAACGGTTGACCAGCATGACCTGCGCCAGCAAGGCCAACAACACGGACAACCCGCCGATCACCGCGCCCCCTCCCGGGAATCCCTCACAATCCGCCCCGCTCCGCATGCCCGCCCCACTCCCGGCTTGCCGGACGAAGCCCGGCCAAGTCGGTCAACCCGTTTCAGCGGACCCCGCCACCAACGACCCGCCCCATCCGCCGCCAAACCCCACCGGCGATTCACCCCGCGCGCTGCGAAGACCCACCCGCGATCCAGCCCGCCCACCGCCGAAGCCCACCGGCGATCCCACCCTGCCGCCGCCGATGCCCGCCAGCCGTCTGGACCGGCCGCAGCCAGCGCCCACCCGCGACCGCCCGCCTCTCGAACCCCCACCGGCGACCGCAGCCCGCGCAAGCCTGACGCCCACCGGCAATCTGACCCTGCCGTCGCCGACGCCCACCGGCGATCCGGTCCGGCCGCCGCTGACGCCCACCGGCCACCGCCGGCCGCTCGAACCTTTACCGGCGATCTCATTCCGCAAGAGCCCGACGCCCAGCTCGACGCCGACACCCCCGTTGGCTCCCATGCCGGAGCCGAAGCCGAATTTCCGCGAGGCGCTCGAGGGCCGGCCCATCCTGACGGTCTCCGCACCGCCCACGCCCAGCCCTCGCCAGATGCCGCCAGAAGCGCCCTCAGAGACGCACAACGCCGACCCTCGGTGGAACGCTCCAGACGACCGCTGCCGCCCTGACACGCGCGTACACGGCCGCCAGCACCCCACCCCGCGACCAGACGGCCGGCACCGCATCCCGCCGCTAGGCGGCCGTCGCCGCTTCCGTGAGTGGCCGGATCACCATGCCCATCGCTCGGCAGGCGCCGTGGAACCGCCCGCCGCCCGATCATCGCGATACCTCCGCGGCGGGCAGCGCCTTGGCGGGCAGCACCGCGTCACGCGGATCCCGCTTGGGCGCCTCCACCACCACACCGACCACGTCCAGCGCCGACAGATCCGCATAGGGACGGGCGTACGCGATACGGGTCAGCTCCCCCGGCGTCGACTCCACCCGCTCGATCACCCCGATGGGCACCCCGGGCACGTATGGGCTGCCGTTCTGCGAGCCGAAGCTGACGATCCGCGCGCCGCTGGTCAGCGGGGCCGTGGAGTCGAGGAGCCGGAACTGGACGAGCCGCCCGTTCTCCCCCACCCCATGCACCACGCCGATCTCCTTGCCCCCTTCCAGCCGCGCCCCGACGGCCGAGGCCGGGTCGCTGAGGAGCACCACCGTCGAGCTGTGCGGCGCGGCGTTGACGACACGCCCGACCAGGCCTTCGCCGCTGAGCACGGTCATCTCCGTACGGATGCCGTCACTCGCGCCAGCGTCGATCTGCACGGCGTCCTCGAAGCCCGGCAACCCGCGCCGGGCGACCACGTTGGCCGGGACGACCTTGTATCCGCCCGCCCCCGACAGGCCGAGGAGCTGCTTGAGCTCCTTGGAGCGGGTCGCGTCGAGCTTGCTGGCCACCAGACCGGCCCGCAGCTGGGCGTTCTCCGCTTTGAGCGCGTTGATGCGGTCCTGGGCGCTGGGCGCGTTGACGAGGGCCCGGACGAACCCTCCGATGGGACGCACCAGCCCCCCGCCGAACTGTTCCGCTGTGCCGAACACATAAGCCGCGGCCGTCCGCAGCGGCCGCAGCGGTGAGCTGTCGCCAGTGCGATGGTCGACGGTCAGGATGATCAGGGCTGCCGTCAGCAGCCCGCCCAGGATCAGCCGCGCATGGCGAGAATCTCTCATCAGTGCCGCGACTCCGGCACCAGGACCTGCTGGAGCGCCTCGAACTCCTCGGCGCACTTGCCGGAGCCGATGGCGACCGAGTCGAGGGCGTTTTCGACCAGGTGCACGGGCATGCCCGTCTCGGCCTTGACCCGCTCGTCCAGCCCCTTGAGCAGGGCTCCCCCGCCGGTGAGCGCGATGCCGCGGTCCATGATGTCGCCGGACAGCTCGGGCGGGCACTTGTCGAGCGTGGTCTTGACCGCGTCGACGATGGCGTTGACCGGCTCCTCGATGGCCTTCCTGACCTCTTCGCTCGACACGACGATGGTCTTGGGCAGCCCGCTGACGAGGTCGCGCCCGCGGATCTCCGCGTGCGACTCCTCACCGGTCGGGCCGGCCGAGCCGATGGCGATCTTGATCTCCTCGGCGGTGCGCTCACCGAGCATCAGCGAGTATTCCTTCTTGGCGAACGCGATCACCGCCTGGTCGAGCTCGTCGCCGCCGATCCTGATCGACTGGCTGGTGACCACGCCGCCCATCGAGATGATCGCCACCTCAGTGGTGCCCCCGCCGATGTCGACCACCATGTTTCCGGTCGGCTCGTGCACCGGGAGCCCGGCCCCGATGGCGGCGGCCATGGGCTCCTCGACGATGTAGACCTTCCTGGCGCCGGCCTGGTATCCGGCTTCCTTCACCGCGCGCTGCTCCACGCTGGTGATGCCGCTCGGCACGGCGATGATGATGCGCGGCTTGGCGAGATGCCGACGTCGGTGCACCCTCTGGATGAAATATCGCAACATCCGCTCAGTGACATCGAAGTCGGCGATCACGCCGTCTTTGAGCGGGCGGACGGCGACGATGTTGCCAGGCGTACGACCAATCATCCGCTTGGCCTCGATGCCGACCGCCACGATCTTGCCCGTGGCGGTGTTGATCGCTACGACTGAGGGCTCGTTGAGCACGATGCCTCGGCCGCGCACGTACACCAGCGTGTTGGCGGTGCCCAGGTCGACCGCCATGTCACGGCCGAGAAACGCGAGCTTGCTGCCCATGGCGAACGGAGCCCTCCGTAACGTCGTTCGCGAATGATTACGGATCGAATTCGAATCGTAACGTGACGTACCCACCGATGGGCGCAATGAGCCCTCGCGCCCCACAAAAATCTCCAGCCCCTACCTCAACCGCAATTTTGCCCGGATTGCACCACAACACCCGATCGCTTGCTGGAACGATCCAAAACGCCCATCCACCCAGGGCCTCACGTATCGACCTTGCCAACCGTACGCGGAAGCCCCGACAAAATCCCGCCCCCGCCTCGCCCAGGAATCGCCCCCGCACACCAAGACCCCGTCACCCTACGGCAAGCGGCCGACAAAAACGTGCGCCCGCGCAGCGACAGGCTGCGCGGGCGCCCTTTGGCGAACGGAATCGCCTAGAAACGGTCAGGGAAGAAGATCTTGATCTCCCTGGCGGCGGACTCGGGCGAGTCGGAGCCGTGGACGACGTTTTCGCCGATCTCGAGAGCGTGGTCGCCGCGGATCGTGCCGGGGGCCGACTTGACCGGGTCGGTGGCGCCGGCCAGCGCGCGGAACGCCTCGACGGCGCGCGGGCCCTCGAGGACCATGGCGACGAGCGGCCCGGACGTGATGAACTCGACGAGCTCACCGAAGAACGGCCGCTCGGAGTGCTCGGCGTAGTGCGACTTGGCCGTGTCGGCGTCGAGGGTGCGCAGGTCCATCGCCACGACCTTGAGGCCCTTGCGCTCCACACGGGCGATCACGTCACCGATGAGGCCGCGCTTAACCCCGTCGGGCTTGATCAGGACAAGAGTGCGCTCGGACACTTGGAGTTCTCCTTCGAACAGAGTGAGGATCGCGATCACGGGCGCCCGGCCCGGCCGCGGGATGCTTCGCGGGGGACGGGCCCACGCGTCGCCGTGGCTTGGGCCTCAGCTTACCGTCCCGCGCCCCCACCCTCGTTTTTCCTACGGAAACGGCTTCATGGAGAGGCGGTGTCCTCGGGCGATTGGCCCTGCGGCGGCACGGCGGGCACCGAACCGGCCGGTTCTTCCTCATCCTCCGCTTTGCCGGCGCCCTCCGCGGGCCTGACGGCACTCCGCCGGGCCATCACGGTGGAGAGCACGATGACCAGCACCACGAGGAAGCCGCCGATCAGGGCCCACGAGTGCAGCGCGCCGACAAAGCTGTCGACCAGCTCCTGAGCCGACGACACCCCGTCCAGCATCGCCATCTGCACGCCCGTACCGAGCAGGAACCCCGCCAGCACCCCGGCGACGCACAGCGACAGCCCGAAGACGGCCGTCCCGACCCCCACCTCCTGCAGCGCCGACGTCAGCGCCACCGCCGCCCCCACCGCGAGCAGCGTGAACGGCACCGCCAGCACCAGCCCGTCGGCCGACGGCACGACGAGCCGCACGGAGCACAGCCCCACGACCATCGCGAGCAGCCCCAGAGGCGCCAGCCACCGCCCGGAAGGCCGCGCGAACTTCCGCACCGCCGCGGATGCGCCGACGGCCAGCAGCCCGGCCACCGCGTACGGCACCCAGAGCCCCCGCAGCCCCGGCCCGCCGAGCCCGCCCATCTCCACCAGGGTGATCTGGGCCGCGCTGGGCAGCAGCACCACGCCGACCGCAACCATGGAGTAGGCCAGCGTACGGCTCTCCGCGGCCCCTATCGTGGCCAGCCCCAGCAGCCCGGCCACGGCCACCACCGCCAGCACGATCACCGGGATGGCCCGCCATCCCTCGGTCGCGGTGCTGATCGCCACGACCGCGATGCCCGCCGCCGGCACGGCGGCCAGCAGCAGCCGGCTGCGCTCCCCGTCGTTGAGCATCGGCGCGGCAGGCCGCCCGAGCAGGATCCAGACGATCAGGTACGCGCCCGCCAGGGCCAGCGCGATGCCCGTCAGCATCGGGTACGGCTGCAGCGTGACCCGCCAGCTGGTCGCCTTGTCGAGCGGCCACAGCGCCAGCGCCTCGGCAGCGAGCAGGCTCAGGCTGAACACGCCCACCCACAGCGCCCGCAGCACCAGCACGCGGTCCCAGACGGCCGCCAGCGTGGCGGGCACGACCAGGCCCGCGCCGATGCCGCGCAGCACCCGCACCACTCCGGCGAGGAGCTCCGAGCCCGCGTACCCACCGGCGATGTCGGACAGGGCCACCAGCGCCAGCCCCGCCAGCACGACGTGAACCACCTGCACGCGCCGCAGCACCACCGCCGCCAGCGGCACGGTCAGCATCAGCGCGGGCAGGGCCAGCCCGTGCGTGCGCATCAGCCCGACCTGGTCGATGTCGCCGGGCAGCAGCTTGGCGACGACGGAGAGCGTGTTGGGAACGGTGACGAGCGCCAGCGGCAACGCGGCAACGACGAGCAGCCCGAGCGTCACGTCGAGCAGCCATGGGACCCTGGGCCCTGCCGACCGCTGAATCGGGGGGACGGTCATGCGCCGACTTTAGCGGGAAGTAGCGCCCTCAACACGGCGAGCGACGATAATCGCCGTGATCCACAGTGCTGTGAAGATCGCGCCGAGGAAGAACATCATCGGCACGAGGAAGCCCGTGCCGATCGCCAGCACCTGTACGAGGCTGCCCAGGACGTAGCCGACAGGCCGCTTGAGCAGGCCCGCGGCCACCACGCACAGCACGGCCAGCCCGATGCCGGCGGTCACCGCGAGCGCGGGCGCCACCCCGCCCACGGTGATCGCCACGGGCGTGATCAGCCCCGCCACGATGGCCTCCATGCCGAGCACGCTGGCGCCCAGCCTGCGCATACCTGGAGTCACCTGGAAATTCATCGCGAACCATCCGCCTTGAGCAGCTGCCGCGCGTCACCCGCCGTCACGACGGATCCGGTGATGAGCACGCCCGTGCCGCTGAACTCGCCCTCGGCGTCGGCGACGCCGATGGCCTGGTCGATGGCGTCGTCCAGCCGGTCGACCACGTGTACGCGCTCCTCGCCGAACAGCGGCTCGGCCAGGGACGCGAGCTCCTCCGGAGACATCGACCTGGGCGAGGAGTTACGCGTGACGATGATCTGGTCGAGCATCGGTTCGAGCAGCTCGAGCAGCGCGTCGACGTCCTTGTCCCGCATGACCGCGACGACCCCGACGACCTTGGCGAAGTCGAACGCCTCGTGCAGTCCCTCCAGGGTCGCCTGCATGCCGCCCGGGTTGTGGGCCGCGTCGATCACGACCGTCGGCGTCCGCCGCACGACCTCCATCCGCCCCGGCGAGGCGGCCTGGGCGAACGCCTGCCGTACGAGATCGGCGTCGAGCGGGTCGTCGCCGCCGGTCAGCGCCTCGACGGCGGCCAGCGCGCAGGCCGCGTTGCTCGCCTGGTGCGCGCCGTAGAGCGGCAGGTAGACCTCGTCGTAGACGCCCTTGAGGCCGCGCAGGGTGAGCAGCTGCCCGCCGATGGCCACCTCCCGGTTGAGCACGCCGAACTCGAGCCCCTCACGGGCCACGACCGCGCCGACCTCGGCGGCCCGCCGCATGAGCACCTCGGCCGCGGCCAGCTCCTGCTGGGCGAGGACAGTGGTGGTGCCGGGCTTGATGATGCCGGCCTTCTCACCGGCGATGCTGGGAATGTCGGGCCCCAGACGGTCGGTGTGATCGAGCGAGATGGGTGTGATCACGGACACGATGCCGTCGGCCACGTTCGTCGCGTCCCAGGACCCGCCCATGCCGGCCTCGATGACGGCGACGTCGACCGGGGTGTCCGCGAAGGCGGCGAACGCCATGGCGGTCAGCAGCTCGAAGAACTGGATGCGACGCCCCTGCGTGTCCGTCAGCTCGACATACGGGATGATCTCCTCGTAGACCTCCGCGAACCGCTCTTCGCTCAGCGGCTCGCCGTCCACGGTGATCCGTTCGCGCACCGACACCAGATGAGGGCTGGTGAACCGCCCCACCCTGAGATTGCGCTCCTTGAGCAACGCCTCGGTGAGCCGGGCCGTGCTCGTCTTTCCGTTGGTGCCCGCGATGTGTATGACCGGGTACGCCCTTTGCGGCGAACCGAGCACATCGAGAAGGGCCGCGATCCTGTCGAGCGTCGGCTCGAAATCCCACTCGACGCCGCGCTCCATGATCGCGCGTTCAACCGCACGATAATCCACACCACAACCCTACTGACCGCCGGAAGCGGTCCCGACCCGGGGCCGTGACGACATGGAACGCGCACAAAAAAAAGGGGGTCCGACGCCCAAGGCGTCGAACCCCCTCCAAAGATTGTCCGGCGGCGACCTACTCTCCCACACCCTCCCGAGTGCAGTACCATCGGCGCAGAGAAGCTTAACTTCCGGGTTCGGAATGTAACCGGGTGTTTCCTTCCCGCCATAACCGCCGTAACC